>NZ_JBHYKG010000012.1:0-14611 GCF_042741245.1 Kitasatospora sp. NPDC058965 | reverse complement strand
CCAGCGGTCAGGCCTGCAGCAGTCGGGCCTCCAGCGGTCAGGCCTGCAGCAGTCGGGCCTCCAGCGGTCAGGCCTGCAGCAGTCGGGCCTCCAGCGGTCAGGCCTGCAGCAGTCGGGCCTCCAGCGCCGGGTCGATGCCGGTGGGGGAGTGCTTGGTGCCCGCGGGGCGTCGACCGGGCTGCTCGCGCAGCCAGGCCCAGGTGTCGGCGACGGTCTCGGCCACCGGTCGGCAGCGCAGGCCCGCCGCCCGTGCCTTGGCCACGGTGGCCCGGTGCATGGTCGAGTGCAGCTCGCCCGGCGGGATCCAGATCGGCAGCTGGTTCCACGGCTCGACGCCCGCCGCGATCAGCACCTCCGGCTCCAGCCAGCGCAGTTCGGCCCCCGAGCCGGTGGCCGCCACGCAGCTGTCCAGCAGCTCGCCCATGGTCGCGTGGCCGGGCGGGCAGACCAGGTTGTAGGCGCCGCCGCGACCGGCGAGGGCCGCGTCCAGGCACCAGGCGGCCAGGTCGCGGGCGTCGATGTACTGGATCGGCAGGTCGCGCGGCCCGGGGGCCAGCACCGTGCCGCCGCGCGCCACCCAGGTCAGCCACCAGGGCAGCCGGCCCACGTTCTCCGCGGGGCCCAGCACCAGCCCGGCCCGGGCCAGCAGTGCCCGGTCGCCGAACTCGGCCAGCGCCGCCAGCTCGCCGCCGCGCTTGGCGGCGGCGTAGCCGGGGACGTCGGTGGCGTCGGGGTCGCCGGGCTCCAACGGCCCGTTCTCGTCCAGGCCGGGGGCGGCGGGGTAGGCGTAGACGGAGCGGCTGGAGACGTAGACGTAGTGGCCGGCCCGGTCCCTGAGCAGCCGGGCGGCCCGGCGGACGTCGGCGGGGGCGCCCTGCCAGGTGTCCACCACCAGGTCCCACTCGCCGCCGGCCAGCACCGCCGGGCCGGCGGGGTCGGTGCGATCGCCGTGCAGCGCGGTGACCCCCGCGGGTGCGGGGTGCCGACCGCGGTGGAAGACCGTCACCTCCCAGTCGCGGGACCGGGCTTCGGAGGCGAAGGCGCGGCCGACGAACTCGGTGCCGCCCAGGATGAGGAGTCGCATGCGACCGACTCTGCCCGCCGGCCGGTGGCGGCGGAACCCCATGACGCCCAGGGCGGAATCGCTGTCGGCCGAATCCGGATCAGAGCCGCTCCACCCGCACCAGCTCCGTCAACTCCAGGTAGGCCGCCTCGTCGTAGCTCCCCGCCGACGGGCTGAGCACGGTCGCCCCCGAGAGCGCCACCGCCTCGGCCAGCCGCACCGGCCACGGGGTCCCGGCGAGCAGACCGACCGCCAGCGCGGCCACCGCGGAGTCGCCGGCGCCGGTCGGATTGCCGGCCAACTGCCGGGGCGCGGCCGCCCGCCAGCAGCCGTCCGCCGTCACGGCCAGCATTCCGTCCGCCCCGAGCGAGGCCACCACGGCCCCGGCCCCCCGGGCGACCAACTGCCGCGCCGCGGTGAGCGGATCCGGTTCCCCGGTGGCCGCACGCAGCTCGTCCGCGTTCGGCTTCACCAGGTCCGGCCCGGCCACGAGGCCGTGGTCCAACCACGGCGCCGACGTGTCCAGCACAACGGGAACCCCCCGTTCCTTCGCCGCCGTCACCAGGACCCCGTACGCCTCCACCGGAACGCCGGGCGGCAGGCTCCCGGAGAGCACGACCAGCCCGCACCCCTGGTCGAGCAGCCGCCCGAAGTGCCCCTGGAACGCGGCCCACTCGGCTCCCGTCACGGTGGGCCCGGGCTCGTTGAACACCGTGGTGTCCCCGGCCACCGGGTCCACCACGGCGACGGTCCGCCTGGTCTCCCCGCGGACCGTCAGCAGCGACTCCCCGCCCTCCACCGCCAGCGCCGCCCGCACCTCGGCCCCGGCGGCGCCCCCGACCAGCCCGGTCACCACCGCCGGCTGCCCGAGGCTGCGCACCACCCGCGCCACGTTGATCCCCTTCCCCCCGGCCCGGGTGCTCACGACGGCCACCCGGTTGCTCCGGTGCAGTCGGACGCCGGGGACCTGGTAGGTCACGTCGAGCGCCGCGTTGAGCGTCACGGTGAGGATCGGGGCGGCGGCCACGGGGACTCCAGGGGGAGGGGTGAGCAAATCTGCGTAGTTGATAGCAGGACCGCGCAGATGTGCACAATAGCCCCGAGGAGATTCCGGGCCGCGGTGCGAGACCGCCCACGGCACCCCGTGGCGCCGCCGACCTCAACCGCCCAGCGTGCGGAACCGGTTCAGCCGGGTCGACGGGACGGCCAGGGCCGCCGCGCGGCGCAGTTCGGTCGCCAGCTCGGCCAGCACCCGGTGGGTGAAGGCGGCGGCCGGCTCGCCGACGGGCTCCGGGAGGATGCGGTCCACCACGCCCTCGGTCAGCAACTGCCGGGCGTTGATCCGCTGCTGGTCCGCCAGCTGCGGTGCCAGGTCCGGGGTGCGGTGCAGGATGACGGAGGCGCCCTCGGGCGGCAGCGGGGAGAGCCAGGCGTGCTCCATCGCCAGCGCCCGGTCGGCCGGCAGCAGGGCCAGCGCCGCACCGCCCGCGCCCTCGCCGAGCAGCAGGGTCACCACCGGGACCGGCAGGGCGCTCTGCTCGGCCACGCACCGGGCGATCTCACCGGCCAGCGCGCCCTCCTCGGCCGCCCGGCTGAGCACCGCACCGTGGGTGTCGATCACGGTCAACAGCGGCAGCCGCAGCTCGGCCGCCAGCCGCATGCCGCGCCGCGCCGTGCGCAGCGCGCCCGGGCCGACCGGTCCGTGCACGGCGGCGGCCGCCCGGTCGTGACCGACCACCACGCAGCCGACCCCGTCCAGCCGGGCCAGCGCCAGCCGCAGCGCGTCGTCCCGCTCGCCCGCGCCGGTGCCGGAGAGCGGGACCACCGCCTCGGCCCGCGCCAGCAGCTCGGCCAGTCCGGGGCGGTCCGGCTCGCGGGTCAGTGTGACGGAGCGCCAGGCGGGCTCGCCGGCGGGGACGGGGGCGGCGGGCTGCTCGGCCACCGGGCCGAGCGGCCGAGGAGCCGTCAGGATCCCGAGCGCCGCGATCAGCCGTTCGCGCAGCGCGGCCGGCTCCAGTACCGCGTCCACCGTGCCGAACCGGTCCAGGTGCTCGGCCTGCTGCACCCCGGCCGGGAACGGCGCGCCGTACAGCGCCTCGTACACCCGAGGGCCGAGGAACCCCACCAGCGCGCCCGGCTCGGCGGTGGTGGACTGGCCGAGCGAGCCCCAGGAGGCCAGCACCCCGCCGGTGGTGGGGTGGCGCAGGTGCACCAGGTACGGCAGTCCGGCCGCCTTGTGCGCGGTGACGGCGTTGGCGATCGCGATCATGCGGACGAAGGCGGGGGTGCCCTCCTGCATCCGGGTGCCGCCGGAGGCGGGGAAGGCGATCAGCGGCAGCCGTTCGGCCGTCGCCCGTTCGACGGCGGCCAGCAGCCGGGCGGCGGTCGCGGTGCCGATCGAGCCCGCCAGGAAGGTGAACTCGCTCAGCAGCACCGCCACCCGGTGACCGCCGATCAACCCCTCCCCGGTGAGCGCGGCCTCGTCGGCCCCGCTGCGGGCCCGGGCACGGGCCAGGTCCGCGGTGTAGGGGGTGCCGTTGCGGTCGTACACCGGCGGGGCGTCCCAGCTGCGGAACGTACCGGGGTCCAGCACCTGGTCGGCGAGGACCAGGGCCGCGGGGCGGGCGGGCGTCGGCGTCGTCATGTCCACCCGTCCAGTCTTCGGGCAGCCGGACGCCGGGGACAACCCCCGAATCGATCACACCGCCCCGGCTCCACCGCGGCTGCGGCCGCACTTCAGCGCGGGTTGAACTTCGAGTACTCCGGCTCGCTCCACTGCAGCGGCAGCGCGCCCGGGGTCTCCAGCACCCCGGTCACGGTGAAGTCCACCGCCCGCTGCGCGCCGGGAAGTTCGGCGACGGCGGGGGAGTCCCAGTCGGTCGTGGCGGTGCCGGTGAGCTGCAGGGTGGTGCCGGTCTCCCAGTCGAGGAAGAGCAGCCCGGCCGCCGGGTTCTCGCTCAGGTTGCCCAGCGTGCAGAACATCGCGTTGCCCGAGTAGTCCGGGAAGCGCAGCCGGTCCGGCCCGAGCACCCGGACGAACCCGGGGTCGCCGCCCCGGTGCGAGGTGTCCACCTGCCCCGCGGCGTCGGCGGTGGTGACGAAGAAGGTGTCGGCCGTCGCCACCGCGAGCTGCTGGGCGAGGGTCAGCCCGGGGGAGCGGCGCGGGGTCGCGGCGGTCCCGCGCGGCACCTGTCGGTAGGTGCGCGCCTGGATGTACTTCGGGCAGTTGCCGAACACCTCGTCCAGCTCCAGCGTGATGCCCGAACCCGTGGTCGCGGCCGTCCCGTTCATCCGCATCCGGCGCCGGCTGGCCGGCTCCAGCGCGATCGCCCCGACCGACAGCGGGCCGGCGGCGAGACCCTCGGCCAGCGGGTCGCCGGGACCGGGGAGCGCCGCGATCCGCACCCGGTCGGCCGCGCCGGCGAGGAACCCGGGCGGGCCGCTGAGCACGCTCGCCCAGAGCCGGCCGGCCCGGTCGGCGGCACCGACCACCACCATGGGCTGTGCGGACAGGAACGCCGCGGCGACCGGCGGCACCTCCCGGTTGCGCCGGGGCCCCGAGTAGCCGGGGCGGGCCAGTCCGGCCCGCCGGCGGACCAGTTCCTCACCGGGGACGACGGTCATCCCGAACACCTCCTCGTCGGTGGGCGTGGGCGGGTGCCTAGAAGAACCCGCAGGTCGGCGCCGCGCCGCTGGGGGCGTCGGTGCCCTCGGCGGCGACTCCGCCGGTGGTGAAGGCCTCCAGGCGCAGGCCGTCGGGGTCGGTGAAGAAGAGACCGCCCGAGTCGGCGCCCTCGCGGTGCGGGACCACACCCTCGTGGGCGAACTCCGCGCCCAGCTCCCGCAGCACCTGCTCCAGCTCGTGCAGCCGCTCGACGCTCTCCACCCGGAACGCCAGGTGGTGCAGCCCGGGGGTGTCGGCGGCGAAGGCGCCCTTGCTCTGCTCCCAGAGGGTCACCAGGGTCTTCCCGTCCTGCCCGAGGTAGACGTAGCGGTGCTCGGGGCCGGTGCTCTCACCGTGCAGCTCCAGCCCGAAGACCCGCTGGTAGAAGGCGCGGGAGCGGTCCGCATCGGTGACGTTCAGGCCGATGTGGCCGAGCTGGAAGACGGGCGGCGCGATGAGCTGGGACATGGCAGTTCCTCCGCAGTCGGATCCCGGTGGCCCGGGCTCGTAACCTCTTAAATCGAGTATGGGGGTTAGAAGCGGAGACGGTCAACCGGCTCAGATGGTTGAGCCGGTTAGAATCGGGACGTTCCTCGGATTGGAGTGCCATGACCCCGCAGACCCCGCCGCCGGCCGATCCGCGTCCGCTGCCGGGGGAGCCGCTCGCCGTCGACCTGCTCAACACCCGCTGGAACAACGGCGGCAACCCGCGCGACCTGCTCTCCTCGCTGGACGAGCTGGCGCTCTGGCTGGAGGTCACCGGTTTCGCGGCGCGCGGCGTGCCCGCCGAGCCGCTCACGCTGGCGGCGCTGCGCACCACCCGCGAGGCGCTGCTGCAGCTGCTGGCGGATCCGGCGGACGAGGCGGCGCGCGGCGAACTGAACGCGGTGCTCGCGCACGGGGCGGTCCGCCGCAGTCTGTCCGCCGAGGGCCCGGTGCAGCGGGTGGAGACCGACTCGCCCGCCTGGCTGCCCGCCTGGAGCGCGGCCGAGGACTACTTGCGGCTGCTCGCCGAGGCCCCGGGCCGGATCCGCTCCTGCGCCCATCCGTCCTGCGTGCTGCACTTCCACGACACTTCGAAGAACGGCACCCGCCGCTGGCACTCGATGTCCAGTTGCGGCAATCGCGCCAAGGCCTCCCGCCACTACGCCCGCACCAAGGTCTGAGGCGCCGGCCCGAACCCTGAGGGAACGTCAGCGGAATCCGCGTCAGCCGGAGCATTGACACGGACTGGTCCAGACCGGTTCAGTGGTCTGGACCAGTCCGGGTCGGCGCCGGGGTCGCGCCCTGCCCTGTCCCGGTGGTGGTCTCCCCCCACACGAGACAGTCCGAGGCAGGAGCATCCCCACATGCGCAGTCTCAGCAGGGCCGGTCAGCCGCGCCCGGATTCCGCACCGACCGCCACCGGTCGGGCCCGCCGCCCGCGCCGCCTGGCCGCGCTGGCCACCGCCTGGGCGGTCGCCACCGCCGGTGCGGTCGGCCTCACCGTCGGCCTGGCCGGCACCGCCTCGGCCGGCGAGTACCTGGCCAACGGCGGCTTCGAGAGCGGCGCCCTGAACCCCTGGAGCTGTTCCGGCAGCACCGGAAGTGTCGTCACCGGCCACGCGCACAGCGGCAGTTACGCGCTGGCGGGGGCGGCGAGCGGCAGCGACGACGCCCAGTGCACGCAGACCGTGGCGGTGCAGCCGAACACCACGTACACGCTGAGCTCCTACGTCAACGGCGCCTACGTCTACCTGGGCGTCAACGGCGGCAGCAGCACCTGGACCCCGAGCACCGGCGGTGCGTACCAGCAGCTCTCGGTCAGCTTCACCACGACGGCGAGCCAGACCAGCGCGACGGTCTTCCTGCACGGCTGGTACGGGCAGGGGACGTACTACGCGGACGACGTGTCACTGAGCGGACCGGGCAGCCCGAGCCCCAGCCCGACGCCGACTCCCACTCCGACCCCCACCCCGACGCCGACGCCGACGCCGACGCCGACGCCCACGCCGACGCCGACGCCGACTCCGACGCCCACCCCGACCCCGACGCCGACCCCCACCACCACCCCGCCCCCCGGCGGCGGCCTGCCCACCCACGCGCTGGTCGGCTACCTGCACGCCAGCTTCGCCAACGGCGCGGGCTACATGCGGATGTCGGACGTGCCGGACTCCTGGGACGTCATCGACCTCGCCTTCGGCGAGCCCGACTCGGTGACCTCCGGCAACATCCACTTCAACCGCTGCTCGGTCAGCGAGTGCCCGAGCGTCGAGAGCGACGCCGACTTCAAGGCCGCGATCGCCGCCAAGCAGGCCAAGGGCAAGAAGGTGCTGCTGTCGATCGGCGGCCAGAACGGCGAGGTGCAGCTCACCACGACGCAGGCCCGGGACACCTTCGTCAGCTCGGTCTCGGCGATCATCGACAAGTGGGGCCTGGACGGCCTGGACGTCGACTTCGAGGGCCACTCGCTGTCGCTGAACACCGGTGACACCGACTTCAAGAACCCGACCACGCCGGTGATCGTCAACACCATCTCGGCGCTGCAGACGCTCAAGGCCAAGTACGGCGCCAAGTTCGTGCTGACCATGGCGCCGGAGACCTTCTTCGTCCAACTGGGCTACCAGTACTACGGTTCCGGCCCCTGGGGCGGCCAGGACCCGCGGGCCGGCGCCTTCCTGCCGGTGATCTACGCCCTGCGCAACGACCTGACCCTGCTGCACGTGCAGGACTACAACTCCGGTTCCATCATGGGCCTGGACAACCAGTACCACTCGATGGGCGGCGCGGACTTCCACATCGCGATGACCGACATGCTGCTGGCCGGCTTCCCGGTCGCGGGCAACACCGCCAACATGTTCCCGGCGCTGGCCCCCTCCCAGGTGGCGATCGGCATGCCCGCCAACTCCTACGCGGGCAACGGGTACGTGGCACCGGCCGCGGTGGACCAGGCGCTGGACTGCCTGACCAAGGGCAGCAACTGCGGCGGCTACACGCTGCACGGCGGCGTGCAGCCCAACCTGCGCGGCCTGATGACCTGGTCGATCAACTGGGACAACTACAACAAGAACGAGTTCTCGACCACCTTCCACAGCTACTTCGGCTAGCGGCCCTAAGCCGACGCGGCGGCCCGGCGGCCGGCCCCCACCCCGGTCCACGTCCCGACGCCCGGACCGGGCGGGGCTGACAGCCGGGCCGCCGCCGTGCCAGGGTGTCCGCCATGTCGATCTTCAGCACGCACGACGGGACCAAGCTCTGGTACGAACTCCTGGGCACCGGTGACCGGGTGCCGCTGGTGGTGCTTCCGGGCGGGCCCGGCACCGACCTGCGCTACCTGGGCTCGATCGGCGGGCTGGACCGGGACCGCCCGCTGGTGCTGCTGGACGGCCGGGCCACCGGCCGGTCGGAGGTCCCGGCCGACCGCGCCACCGTCGCCTTCGCCGAACAGGCCCGGGACGTCGAGGCGCTGCGCGAGCACCTCGGCCTGGCGCGGTTCGACCTGCTCGGGCACTCGGCCGGCACGCTGACCGCCCAGCAGTACGCGGCCGCGCACCCGGACCGGGTGCGCCGGATGGTGCTGGTCACCCCGGCCGGCCGGGCCGCCCGCGAGCCCGACCCGGCGGAACTGGCCGAGCTGCGCGCGGCCCGCTCCGGCGAACCCTGGTACCCGCGCGCCGTGGAGGCCGAGCGGCGCCTGCGGACGGCGCAGGTGGCCCCGGACGAGCAGGGGTTCCTGCAGGCCATGCAGCTGCCGTTCTCCTGGCACAGCTGGTCCCGGGCCCGGCTGGCCGAGTACGTGGCGGGGCACGCGAGTTCACTGCCCTGGCTGCGCGAGGCCTTCTACGCGAGCTCGACCACCGACCCGGCCGACCTGGCCCGCCTGGCCGCTGCCGGCGTCCCGGTGCTGGTGATCGCCGGCGCCTCGGACGGATTGCTGGGCACCGCCCCGGCCCGCGCGGTGGCCGCGCTCCACCCGGCGGCCCGGCTCGCCGTGCTGGACCGGTCCGGCCACCGGCCGTGGGTGGAACAGCCCGAGGAGTTCCGGGCCCTGGTGAACGAGTTCCTGGACGCCGGGTAGCTACGCCGCGCCCGCCACCCCCGGTGCGCCCTTCACCCCGTGCACCCGGGCGTACTCCGCGGCCAGCCACGGCCCGAGCCGGTCCAGCAGCAGGGTGAGCACCGCCGGGTCCGCGCTGCCGGCCCGGGCGGCCGCCGCGGCGGTGAGCATCTGGTCGGCGTGCGACGGGTAGTAGCTGCCGAAGACCTCGGCGGACCGGACCAGGTCGCTGGTCCAGCCCCGCCAGCGGCCCATCACCAGGGTCAGGCCGGTGCGGACGATCTGGCGCGCGGCTGCCCGGGTGAGCCGGCGCGGGTCCTCCCCGGCGGCGGCCCGCCCGCGCCAGCCCGGGAGGCGCTCGGCCAGGTCGCCGTTGGTCTCGCGGGCGAGCAGCGGATCCTCGGGTCGGTAGCGGGGGAGCCGCTCGGCCAGGTCCGGTCCGAGCAGCGGGGTGCACAGGCAGGCGACGAACCAGCCCAGGTCGTACCGCTCCGCCTCGCCGAGCAGCCGCTCGACGTCGAAGAGCAGCGCGCCGACCCCGTCGACCTGCGGGAACCGGGCGTCCAGCCCGGCCGACAGCGCGTCGA
Source organism: Kitasatospora sp. NPDC058965 (assembly GCF_042741245.1). NCBI lineage: Bacteria > Bacillati > Actinomycetota > Actinomycetes > Kitasatosporales > Streptomycetaceae > Kitasatospora > Kitasatospora sp. NPDC058965. The sequence continues at coordinate 5,261 of NZ_JBHYKG010000012.1, read as the reverse complement.
GGTCGGCCCGGTCGGCGGTGGTGGGCGGCTGACGGAGCGCCAGCAGCAGGTCCAGGTCGGAACGCCCGGGTTCGGCGGTGCCGCGCGGGACGCTCCCGTACAGGTACGCGCTGTGCAGCCGGTCCGGGCCGAACACTGCCCGCACCGCCTCGACGGTGCCCGCCACCACCGGGGCGAACTCGGCGGTCACCCGCTCCGTCGACCCCTCCCGCAGGAAGGCGCCGTCGGCGTCCAGGCCGGGGCGGGTGCGGTCGGGCGAGCCGGTTTCGATCATGTCCACCGGCGCACCCTAGCGCGGCTCCGACGGCCGGTCGGCCGCGTCCGCGGCCCACTGCCGGGCCGCCGCGATCCGGCGGGCCGTGCTCGGGTGGGTGGCGAACAGCAGCTCCAGCACGCGCGGCGGGTCCACGTCCGCCACGTTGGTCAGCGCGAGGCGGCGCTGCATGGCGACGAACTGGTCCGGGTCGCCGGTCAGCTCCAGTGCGTGACGGTCGGCCCGGGCCTCCACCCGGCGGCTCACCGCCGCCTGCACCGGCCCGGTCAGCGCACCCAGCACCGCGGCGCAGGCGGCCAGCAGCGGCAGCGAGCGCGGGTCGGCCAGATCGGTGGCGCCCGCCGCCGCCAGCAGCGGCTGCCACCCGGCCACGGCCGCCAGCACCGCGACGGCCACCGCCGCCCCGACCGCGCCGAGCGCCGTGCCCAGCGGCACGTCCCGGTGCTTCACGTGCCCCAGCTCGTGCGCCACCACCAGCTCCACCTCGCGCGGGGCGGCGGTGGCCAGCAGGGTGTCGTACGCGACGATCCGCCGGGTCGCCCCGAAGCCGGAGACGTAGGCGTTCAGCGCGGTGGTCCGCCGCGAGGCGTCCGCCACCAGCACGTCCCGCACCGCGACCCCGTCGCGCTCCGCGAGCGCCAGCAGCGCGGTGCGCTGCTCGCCCGCCGGCATCGGGCCGAACCGGTTGAAGAGCGGCTCGACCACCAGCGGGAAGAGGAAGGAGAAGAGCACCGTGAGCGCCGCCGCCCCCAGCGCCGCGGGCACCCACCACCAGCGGGTCGACCAGCCGGTCAGCGCGTACACCCCGAGCGCGGTCGGCAGCGCGAGCGCCAGGCCCAGCAGCAGCGAGCGCAGCCGGTCCACCGCCCAGCCGCCCCACCCCTGGGTGACCAGCCCGTACGCCCGCCGGACCACCCGCACCCGGGCGCCGAACGGCAGCTCCAGCAGCTGCCCGAGCAGCACCAGCAGCGCGGCCCCGCCCAGCACCCGGGCGGCCCAGCCCGGGCCGCACCACGCCACCAGCCGGGCCCCGGCCGGCGTCAGCCCGAGCACCAGCGTCAGCGCGAGCCCGGCCGCGCGGCCGCCGAGCACCCAGGGCAGCTGGGCCCGCCGCAGTGCCCTGCCGCGGGCCAGCTGCTCGGGCGTGAAGTCCGGTGCGGGCGCGTCGGCGGGGGGAGTGGCGGGGGGAGTGGTGGTCACCGGCCTACGGTAGCGGCCGCGCCTGGTCCACCGTCACCCGTTCGAGGGCCACCATCGCCGCGTCGTCGCCCAGCCGTCCGCCCGCGTAGCTCAGCAGGTCCCGGCGCAGGTGCAGGAGCAGCGAGGCCGGGCGTTCGGTGGCCCAGGCCCGGATGCGTTCGTCGAGCGGGTAGAAGGCGCGGTTGCCGTCCCGGGCCTCCACCACGCCGTCGGTGTAGAGCAGCAGCCGGTCGCCGGGCGCGAACGGGAAGCTGTCCGCCTCGTAGCTCGGCTCCAGCAGCCCGCCCAGCCCGAGCGGCGGCGCCGGGCGGCTGGCGTCCAGGGTGCGCACCCGGCCGGCGTGCAGCAGCAGCGGTGGCGGGTGGCCGCAGTTGATCACCTGGATCTCGCCGCCGTGGTCGGGGATGTCCAGGATCACCGCGGTGATGAAGGACTCGCCCGCGTCCGCCCGCCCGCCCGCCGGGTCCGGCTCCGCCTCCCCGGCGGCCGCCAGGTCCCAACTGACGCTCCCGTCCAGGTGGGCGGCCAGCTCCGGCAGGGTGGACTGCAGGTGCGCGGCGGCCCGGAACGCGCCGAGCAGCAGGGCCGCCTCGCCGAGCGAGGTCAGCCCCTTGCCGCGGACGTCGCCGATGATCAGCCGGGTGCCGGTGGCGGTCCGGGAGGCCGCGTACAGGTCCCCGCCGATCTGCGCCTCCGCCTCGGCGGCCAGGTAGACCGAGGCGATCCGCAACGGCCCGATCCGGGCCGGCAGCGGGCGCAGCAGCACCCGCTGGGCGGCCTCGGAGACCGAGCGCACCTGCACCAGCTCCCTGGTATGTCGGTCCCGCAGCGCCCGGAACGCCACCACCAGGGCCGAGACCACGATCAGCGCGGCCAGTTGGGTCTCGTGGTTGGAGGTGGTGAGCCCGTCCCGCGTCGCCCCGATCACCACCAGCGCGGCCACCCCGATCACCCCGACCAGCGCGGTCAGCCGCGGTCCGGCGAACGAGGCGGTGATCGCGGGCGCCACCACCAGCAGCGGGCCGAGGTGGATCGTGGGCGGACTGAGGATGTCCACCACGGTGATCACCACGATCAGCGCAAGCGGCAGGACCACCAGGGCACGGCCGGACGGCCGGGGCCGGGCGAGCGCGTCGGAACGCCGCCGGAGAGACACCTTTCCTCTCTACACCCGGCCCGGGCGCCCCGCACCGCGAGGTCCGCGCGCGGCGGGGGCGGCCCGTGCCGGGCACGACACCGACTGACGCCCGCTCAGCCGTGCGCCGCCGCTCCGTGCCCCACCACCAGGGAGCGGCCGGACGGCTCCGGCGGCTGCCCCGACCGCCATCCGGACCGCGCTTGCCTGGAGTGCACTCGAAGGTCCTAGCGTGGGGGCATGACGGTGATCGACAGCACCTCCGTGACCGACCTGCTCGACCCGGTGCCCGTGGCCGACCCGCTCACCACCGGCTGCCTGACCGCCCGCCCGCGGCACCCGAGACCGGACGGGCAGGACCAGTACACGATCAGCGAGGTCGCGGAGCACACCGGACTCACCGCGCACACGCTGCGCTGGTACGAGCAGATCGGGCTGCTGGGGCACGTCGAGCGCTCGCACACCGGCCAGCGGCGGTTCGGCAACCGGGACCTGGACTGGCTCGACCTCGTCAACAAGCTGCGGCTGACCGGGATGGCGGTGGCCGACATGGTCCGGTACGCGGAGCTGGTCCGGCAGGGCGAGTCCACCTTCGACGAGCGCCGCGAGATCCTCACCGAGACCCGGCGCCAGGTGCGGGAGCGGATCGCCGAGCTGCAGGGCACGCTGCTCGTGCTCGACTACAAGATCGACTACTACGCGGCGGGCGGCCGGGCGCCGAAGGCGGACTGAGCCGGTGCGTGCGGTGCGCTAGGCCGCCGTCCAGTCCCCCGACTCGATCAGCGCCGGGTGCGCCGCCAGCTCCGCCGCGACCGCCGGGCCGGCCAGGTACACCCAGGCGTCCAGCCGCTCGCCGGTGTCCAGCGCCGTGACGGCGAGGCGCTCGCGGACGTAGAGGCCGTCCCCCTCGGGCCGGCACTCCTCCAGCCGGTCCAGGGCGGCCAGGACCTGGGCGTGGGCGGCGGGGCGGACGGTGATCAGGTCGCCGAGCACGGTCCGGCCCGGGTCGGGCAGCGCGTACGGGAAGCCGGGGCCGGCGTGCAGGGCGGCCCCGGGGAGGGCGGCCGGGCGGGCCGCGACGGCGTGGGCGCCCAGGTAGCGGTGGTGGTTGCGCCGGCCGGGGCGGAGGGTGCCGTAGACGAAGAGGGGGAGCTTTTCGGACACGGTGTCGATTCTCCTGGGCGGGCTGTGGCGCGCAGGGCCCCCGATGCGCTGTCATTGGCCGCGAACAGTACAGCACCAACCCTAGGAGAGACCCATGTCATCGGTCGGCACCCGCACCTCGGCACCGACCGCGACACCGGCGGCCGGCCGGATATCCGGCCCGGTCTGGGCGGCCCTGGGCGTGGTGTACGTGGTCTGGGGCTCCACCTACCTGGGGATCCGGGTGGTGGTGGAGAGCATGCCGGCGCTCTTCTCGGGCGCGGTCCGGTTCCTCGCGGCGGGGGCGCTGCTGCTCGCGCTGCTGGCGGTGCGGGAGGGCGTCGGCGTGCTGAAGGTGACCGGGCGTCAGCTGGCCGCGTCCGGCGCGGTCGGCCTGCTGCTGCTGGTCGGCGGCAACGGCGGCGTGGTGATCGCCGAGGGCAGCGTGCCGTCCGGGCTGGCCGCACTGCTGGTGGCCGCGGTGCCGCTGTACGTGGTGGTGCTGCGGACCGTCTCCGGGGACCGGCCCGGGTGGGCCGCACTGGCGGGCGTGCTGCTCGGGCTCGGCGGACTCGCAGTGCTCGCGGTGCCCGGCAGCGGCGGCAGCGTGAAGCTCGGCGGGGTGCTGCTGGTGCTGGCGGCCGGGGTCTCCTGGGCGGTCGGGTCGTTCGCCTCGGCCCGGCTGCCGATGCCCGGCAACCCGCTGGTGGCCAGCGCCTACGAGATGCTGATCGGCGGTGCGGGGTGCGCGGTGGTCTCGCTGCTGCGCGGCGAGCAGCACGGGCTGCACCTGGGCGAGGTGACCACCCGGTCCTGGGTGGCGCTGGCCTACCTGGTGCTGGTCGGCTCGCTGCTCGGGTTCACCGCCTACGCCTGGCTGCTGCAGCGCGCCCCGCTCGGCCTGGTGTCGACCTATGCCTATGTCAACCCGGTGGTCGCGGTCTTCCTGGGCTGGCTGGTCCTGGGGGAGCGGCTCACCGGGGCGGAGCTGCTCGGCGGCCTGATCGTGGTGGCCGCGGTCTGCGTCGTGGTGACCACCGCGCGCCGCGGCAAGGCCTAGGGCCGTCCTCAGATCCTGCGGACGGAGCCCGGCACACCGAGCGGCGGCCCCGATCCGCGAGGCCTACCGTGGAGACGGAACCAGCGAAGGGAGACCCGTGATGCCTGGATCCGTCACCATCGGTCACATCGAGGCCGCGGCCATGGTCGACCACACCGATGCCGACCGGTTGGCCGTGCTGCTGGACGAACTGGGGCACCTGCTGGCGGTGCAGGGGCCGAACCGGCTCACCGACCAGCAGGTCACCGCCCTGTGCGCGGGCGCCGGCATGCCGCGGCGGCGCGCGGACCTGGCGCACTGGTGCCGCGGAATGGCGGCCCAGCTGCACGAGCGGCACTGAGCACACGCACCGACGGCGCCGACGGTCCACTCCGGACCCACGGCGCCCTCGTCCCGTGCCGCCCACCGGGCCCAGCGTCAAAAAACCCCCCCAGCCGACCACGTGAAAC
>NZ_JBHYKG010000011.1:21668-64943 GCF_042741245.1 Kitasatospora sp. NPDC058965 | reverse complement strand
GGCGGGCCCGGCCCGCCACCGCCCGCCGTGCCGGGTCAGCCCTGCTGGGGACCGGGCTGCGCGTCGCCGCCCTCGGCGGACTCCCCGCCCTGCCCGTCCTGCTCGCCGGCCGGCTTCTCGGCGAAGCCGTCCACCGCGCCCTTGGCCTTCTCGGCGCCGCTGTTGATCTTGTCGCTGTACTTGCCCTTGGTGGCCTTGTCGATCGCGTCGCCGGCCTTGTCGACCAGCTCGTCGATCTTCTCGTTGTGCTGGCCGGCCAGGTGGCTCGCCTTCCCCTTCAGGTCGGTGGCGAGTTCCTCGGCCTTGCCCTTGAGGTTGTCCATCAGGCCCATCGCTTCGTCTCCTGTGTCGGGCCGCTCGGGTCGGCGCGCTGACTGGCTGTCCCCGGCCGGCTCCACCTGCTGCGCGGCGGCCGTGACGGCCGCCAGCAGCTCGGCGACGTCGGCCAGGCCCTCGGGCAGCGCCACGGCGGGCGCCGCGAGGGCGTCCTCCGGAGCCGTCCGGGCGCCGGGGACGCCGGGGGCGGCCGGCGGCTGCTCCACCTCCTCGACGTCCAGCACCGCAACGGCTCCGACCTCGGTGGCGGTCGCCGGCCGATCGGGCTCGGCGGCCGGGGCCGGCACCGTGGCGGTGGCGGGCGTGGTCGTGGTGGCGGCGGGCTCGCGACGGCGGAACCAGCTGAAAACACCCATATTTTCTCCCAAAACTACGCGGTCTGCGGCGGACCCGGCCGCATCCGCGACCGCCAACCGGGCAACGAACCAGGTGGGAGCGGGTCACGTCGCTCGTTCGAGTGGGGGAGGGATGTTTGGGAGACTGAGCGGGTGAGCAGCGCTTCCTCCTTCGTCCCCGTGGTCTGCGTGGTCGGCGCCACCGCGGCCGGCAAGTCCGACCTGGCCGTGGCCATCGCCCGTGAGCTCGGCGGCGAGGTGATCAACACCGACTCGATGCAGCTCTACCGGGGCATGGACATCGGCACCGCCAAGCTCACCGAGGAGGAGCGCGGCGGGATCCCGCACCACCTGCTGGACGTCTGGGAGGTCACCGAGACGGCGAGCGTGGCCGAGTACCAGCGGCTGGCCCGGGCCGAGATCGACCGGCTGCTCGCGGCCGGCCGGCCGCCGGTGCTGGTCGGCGGCTCCGGCCTGTACGTGCGGGCGGCGATCGACGAGATGGAGTTCCCCGGCACCGACCCGGTCGTGCGGGCCCGGCTGGAGGCCGAGCTGGAGCGGGTCGGCCCGGCCGAGCTGCACGCCCGGCTGGCCGTCGCCGACCCGGCCGCGGCCGCGGCGATCCTGACCAGCAACGGGCGCCGGATCGTCCGCGCGCTGGAGGTGATCGAGCTCACCGGGCGTCCGTTCACCGCCAGCCTGCCGACCAACACCGCGGTCTACCCCGCGGTGCAGCTCGGGGTCGCGCTGCCGCGGCCGGAGCTGGACGAGCGGATCACCCTGCGGGTGGACCGGATGTGGCAGGCCGGTCTGCCCGACGAGGTGCGCGCGCTGGAGGCACGCGGGCTGCGCGAGGGACTGACGGCCAGTCGGGCGCTGGGTTACCAACAGGTACTGGCGCAGTTCGCCGGAGAGTGCTCCGAGGAGGAGGCGCGCGCCGAGACGGTGCGCGCCACCAAGCGGTTCGCACGCCGTCAGGAGTCCTGGTTCCGCCGGGACGCCCGGATCCACTGGCTGGAGCGGCCCGCCGGCGCCGCCCCGGCTCAGCTGCTGGAACGCTCGCTGGGGCTGATCGACCGCCAGCTCTGACGGCGGCTTCCGGCCGCCGCACCGACCGGTTCCGGCCATCGGACGGTGCAGCTTCCCCGGCACCTGCAAGTGCAGGGCGGAGCGGCGGTCACGGCCGGATCACGTCCTGGCCACGGATCACTTGGCGACCCGGGTTACGCGCTGTGAGCGCGTTGGGACATGCCATTATCGAGGCAAGAGGGAACGGTCGCGCGGGCCGGGCCCACCGTTCGCGGGCGGCGTCCGTCCGTGTCGAACTCTCAGGGGAGGCCGCGTGTCCACGGGTCCCGGCCCCGAGACCGAAGAGTTCCCCCGGCATGCCCTGGCCGAGGAGGCCTTCGCACTGCCCGCCGTGCTGCCCCCGGAGGACCTGCTGCCGCCGCTCGACCCGGACGTCCCGCTCGGGCCGCCCGCGGGTCCGCTGGTGCTGGAGCGGGAGATCCGCCCGCTGCGCCGGCTGCGCTGGTGGCAGCTGCTGCCGATCGTGGTGATCGGTGTGGTCGGCTCGCTGATGTTCGCCTTCCCGCTCGCCTTCGGCCCGGTGACCGGCGGCTCGATGGTCGCCATGCTCGGCCTGCTGCTCACCTCCGCCTCGGTCGGCTGGGGCGCGATGGCGGCCCGCCGGGCCGGTTACGCCTGGCCCGGACTGCCCCGGCGGGACTCCGGCCGACCGGCCCGCTGGCAGGCCATCGCGGTGTACACGCTGATCGCCTGCAGCGCCTTCGGGCTGGCCGTGCTGCGGGTGGTCCGGCTGCGCGGCTAGCGCCCCGGCTCAGTACCATCGGCGGCGTGAGCAGCGCACCCATTCCCTTCCTCAAGGGCCACGGCACCGAGAACGACTTCGTCATCGTCCCGGACCCGGACGGCCTGCTGGAGATCACCGCGGCCCAGGTGGCCAGGCTCTGCGACCGGCGGGCCGGCATCGGCGGCGACGGACTGCTGCGGGTGGTGCGGTCGGCGAACGACCCGGCCGCCGCCGAGTTGGCCGACCGGGCCGAGTGGTTCATGGACTACCGCAACTCCGACGGCAGCATCGCCGAGATGTGCGGCAACGGGGTGCGGGTCTTCGCCCGGTACCTGGTGCACGCCGGGCTGGTGGCGCCGGGTCCGCTGGCGGTGGCCACCCGGGCCGGGGTGCGCCGGGTCTCGATCGCCGGGCCGGCCGCGGACGGGACCCCGGGCGAGGTCACGGTGGACATGGGCCGGGCCCGGCTGCCCGGCGAGGACGGCATCGAGGTCGGGGTGGGCGCGCGGCACTGGCCGGCCCGCAACGTCAACATGGGCAACCCGCACGCGGTGGCCTTCGTGGCCGACCTGGACGAGGCCGGCGACCTGCTCGCGGCGCCGCGGGTCACCCCGGCCGCGGTCTACCCGGACGGCGTGAACGTGGAGTTCGTGGTGGACCGGGGCGAGCGGCACGTGGCCATGCGGGTGCACGAGCGCGGCTCCGGCGAGACCCGCTCCTGCGGCACCGGCGCCTGCGCGGTGGCGGTGGCCGCCGCCCGCCGGGACGGGGTGGACCCGGCGGTGACCGGTGAGCCGGTGAGCTACACGGTGGACGTGCCGGGCGGGCGGCTGGTGATCACCGAGCACCCGGACGGCCGGGTGGAGAAGACCGGACCGGCCGTGATCGTGGCCGGCGGCGAGCTGGAGCCGGGCTGGCTCTGACGGCCCGTCGGCCCGCGCGGCCCCGCTGACCGAGCGTCAGCGGGGCCGCGCCCTTTCCCCGTTCGGCCCGGCGGCGAATCCGCCCGTTCGAGTGATCCCCTGCACAGAGCGGAAGCGGGGCCTCGCGGAACGTGCTCTGCTCGGTAGCATGGACCACCGGGGCAGTCGTCGCTCCGGTGCTCGCTGCCGGAGGTTGCCATGACCGTCGAGACCGGCCGGCCCACCGGCCAGCGCCCTGACCAGCCCGCTTCCGAGTCGCCCGGCCGTCGCCTGCTGGGCCGCGCCGCCCTGGGCCGCGCGGGGCGGGCCGCCCTGCTGGCCACCGGACGGGCGCTGGTGCCCGATGCGATCGAACCGATCGTCCAGGTGCACCGCCGGCACCATCCGCAGGCCGACCTCGCACTGCTCGGGCGTGCCTACCGGCTGGCCGAGGAGAGCCACCGCGGCCAGAAGCGCAAGAGCGGCGAGCCGTACATCACCCATCCGCTGGCCGTCACGCTGATCCTCGCCCAGCTCGGCGCCGAGACCACCACGCTGGTCGCCGCCCTGCTGCACGACACCGTCGAGGACACCGAGGTGACGCTGGACCAGGTGGCCGCCGACTTCGGCCCCGAGGTCGCCTACCTGGTGGACGGCGTGACCAAGTTGGAGAAGGTGGACTTCGGCGCCGCCGCGGAGGCCGAAACGTTCCGCAAGATGCTGGTCGCCACCGGGGACGACGTGCGGGTCATGGTGATCAAGCTCGCCGACCGGCTGCACAACATGCGCACCATCCGGCACATGAAGCCGGCCAGCCAGGTCCGGATCGCCAAGGTCACCCGGGACGTGCTGATCCCGCTCGCCGAGCGGCTGGGGATCCAGGTGGTGAAGACCGAGCTGGAGGACATCGTCTTCGCCACCCTGCACCCCGAGGAGCACGCCCGGACCAGGGCGCTGATCGCGGCTCAGGAGGCCACCGGCCAGGAGCCCTTCACCGCCTTCGCCGAACTGCTGTCCCGTCAGTTGGCCGAGTCCGGGGTGAGCGCCGAGGTGACCGCGCGGCCGCGGCACTGCGTCTCGGTCCACCGCGAGCTGCTGCGCCGGGGCCGCGGCGGTCGTCCCGGCGAGCTGCACCCGGTCGACCTGGCCCGGCTGCTGGTGGTGGTGGAGGAGCAGGCCGACTGCTACGCGGTGCTCGGCGAGCTGCACACCTGCTGGACCCCGCTGCCGGGCGAGTTCAAGGACTTCGTGGCGGCCCCCAAGTTCAACCTCTACCAGTCGCTGCACACCGCGGTCTCGGTGGACCGGGCGGTCTTCGAGGTGCTGGTGCGCACCCCGCGGATGCACCGGGTGGCCGAGTTCGGCGTGGTCGCCCTGGGCAGCCCGCAGCCGGCCGACCCGCAGTCCGGGGACGAGCTGGACGGTACCGACCCGGCCCGCCCCGGCTGGCTGCGCCGGCTGCTGGAGTGGCAGCAGGAGACCCCCGACCCGGACGCCTTCTGGTCCACCCTGACCGCCGACCTGTCCGACGACGCGGAGATCACCGCCGTCACCGAGGAGGGCGAGACCCTGGTGCTGCCGTCCGGCGCCAGCTGCGTGGACGCGGCCTACCTGCTCGGCGAGGAGGTCGGGCACCGCTGCATCGGCGCCCGGGTGAACGGCCGGCTGGTGGCGCTGTCCACCACGCTGGCCGACGGGGACGTGCTCGGGGTGCTCACCGAGGCCCCGGCCGGGCCGGGCGGCCCGGAGCCCTCCGGGCCGAGCCCGCAGTGGCTGGACTTCGCCCGCACCCCGGGCGCCCGGATCGCCATCGAGCGCTGGCTGGTCGGCCACCCCGCCCCGGCCGAGCCGCTGCCGGCGCCCGCCCCGCCCGCCCCGCCGGTGCTCGCGGTGCCCGCCCCGGCCCGGACCGGGCACCCGGGCCGGGGGCGGCTGGTGATCGCCCCCGGGCACCCGCACGCCACCGTCCGGCTGGCCCGGTGCTGCACCCCGGTGCCGCCGGACCAGGTCACCGGGTTCCAGATCCGCGGCGGTTCGATCGCGGTGCACCGCAGCGACTGTCCGACCGGCGAGCGGATGCGCGGGGACGGGCGCGGGCCGGTGCAGGTGGACTGGGCGCCGCAGGCGGCCGGCGGGCCGGCGGCCGGGGCCGGGTTCCGGGTCACGCTGCAGGCCGAGGCGCTGAACCGGCCGCGGCTGCTGGCCGACCTGACCGCCGCGATGTCCGCGGCCGGGTTGGACATCGTCTCCGCCGTGGTCGAACCGCCCGAGCAGCTGCGGGTGCGGCACACCTACACGGTGGAGCTGCCGAGCGCGGCGGCGCTGCCGGTGGTGATGCGGGCGATGCTGCGGGTCTCGGGGGTCTACGATGTCCGCCGCCCCGGTCTGGAGGCCCCCCGGCCGCCCAGACTGCGCCCGCACGCCCGTTCTGCCGGAAATGCTGGTGACCCCGGGGGCGGGCCCGTGCGACCATCGGAGGGAATTCGGGACCGTTCCGCCGCGTTAGGCGCAGTGGACGGGTCCACCGGATCCACCCCGTAGCCCCGACAATCAAAGGACACGATGACCTCCACGTTCGAAGACCGCGAATTTTCCACTGAGGACGCCGGTCGCAGCGCCCGCCGTCCCGCGGACCTCCGGGCCGAAGCCCTGATGGACGAGGACCTCGCGGCACTCGACGAGGACTTCTCCCAGCAGTTCGACGGGGACCAGTACGACCGCAGCGAGCGTGCCGCGCTGCGCCGCGTCGCCGGTCTGTCCACCGAGCTCCAGGACGTCACCGAGGTCGAGTACCGCCAGCTGCGACTGGAACGCGTGGTGCTCGTCGGGGTGTGGACCGACGGCACGGTCGAGGAGGCCGAGAACTCGCTGGCCGAGCTCGCCGCGCTGGCCGAGACGGCCGGCTCCGAGGTGCTCGACGGCGTGATCCAGCGCCGCGACAAGCCCGACGCCGCCACTTACATCGGCTCCGGCAAGGCCAAGGAGCTGCGCGACATCGTCGCGTCCAGCGGGGCCGACACCGTGGTCTGCGACGGTGAGCTCACCCCGGGCCAGCTGATCCACCTCGAGGACGTCGTCAAGGTCAAGGTGGTCGACCGGACCGCGCTGATCCTGGACATCTTCGCCCAGCACGCCAAGTCCCGGGAGGGCAAGGCCCAGGTCTCGCTCGCGCAGATGCAGTACATGCTGCCGCGGCTGCGCGGCTGGGGTCAGTCGCTGTCCCGGCAGATGGGTGGTGGTGGCTCCGGCTCGTCCGGCGGCGGCATGGCCACCCGTGGTCCCGGTGAGACCAAGATCGAGACCGACCGGCGCCGGATCCGGGAGAAGATGGCCAAGCTCCGCAAGGAGATCGCCGAGATGAAGAAGGGCCGGGACACCAAGCGCCAGGAGCGCCGGCGTCACCAGGTCCCCTCGGTGGCCATCGCCGGCTACACCAACGCCGGCAAGTCCTCGCTGCTCAACCGGCTCACCGGAGCCGGCGTGCTGGTGGAGAACGCGCTGTTCGCCACCCTGGACCCGACCGTGCGCCGGGCCCAGACCCCGTCCGGCCGGGTCTACACCCTGGCCGACACCGTCGGCTTCGTCCGGCACCTGCCGCACCACCTGGTCGAGGCCTTCCGCTCGACCATGGAGGAGGTCGGCGACGCCGACCTGATCCTGCACGTGGTGGACGGCTCGCACCCCGAGCCGGAGACCCAGCTGGCCGCGGTCCGCGAGGTGATCGTCTCGGTCGACGCGCAGAACGTGCCGGAGATCGTGGTGATCAACAAGGCGGACGCCGCCGACCCGCACGTGCTGCAGCGCCTGCTGCGCCGCGAGCCGCACGCGATCGTGGTGTCGGCCCGTTCCGGCCAGGGCATCGACGAGCTGCTCAAGCTGATCGACGAGGAGCTGCCGCGCCCCGCCGTCGAGGTGCAGGTGCTGGTCCCGTACACCCGGGGCGACCTGGTCTCCCGGGTGCACCGGGAGGGCGAGCTGCTCTCCACCGAGCACACCGGCGAGGGCACCCTGCTGCACGCCAAGGTGGCGGCCGAGCTCGCCGCCGAGCTGGAGCAGTACGCGGTGGCCGTCCAGCGCTGAGCCGACACCCGACCGGGCCCGGCCCCCCTCGTCGGAGGGGAGCCGGGCCCGGTCGCGCGTGCGCCGCCGCTACGGCTGCGGCAGCGTGGTCATCTGCTGGAACATGCCCTGCGCCTGGTCGTCCAGCTCGGGGCCGGCCAGCCAGGCCGAGGGGTTCGGGCCGATCGAGGTGTTGCTGACCAGCACCACCTTGCCGCTCGGGTCACGGGTCAGCCAGCCGCCGCCGCTGGAACCGGCGGTCATGGTGCAACCGATGGTCAGCATGGTGGGCCGGTCCGCGTCGAAGGAGAGCTTGGACGGGGCGCCGCCGTCGCAGTACTCCAGTTCCTGGCCGTCGAACGGCCGGGCGGACGGGTAGCCGTAGGCCGTGATCGCGTGCACCTGGTTGCGCGGGGCGTTGAACCAGACCGGCACCGAGCCGCCGACCGTCTCCTCCAGCGACTTGCCGGGCATGTCCGGGTTGGCCACCTGGATGATGCCGGAGTCGTACTGGCTGACCGGACCGCCGGTCTCGCCGCCCTCCGCGACCCACTGCGGGGCGACCATCGCGTAGTCGGCCCACCAGCGCCCGAACGGGGCGACCTGGTCCAGCGTCACCTGCTTGCCGCCGCTGGCCGCACCGGTGCGGTTGTAGTCCGGGACGAAGGCGATGTTCTGCAGCCAGTCGCCGTCCTTGCCGCCGTGCAGGCAGTGGCCGGCGGTCCACACCAGGTTGCTCTTGCCGGGGTGCGCCGGGTCCGAGACCACGGTGCCGGAGCAGACGTAGGTGCCCTTGGGGCTCTTCATGAAGAGCTTGCCGAAGACCGCCATGTTGCCGGTGTAGGGGTGCTTCTCGCCCTTGGCCTGCACGGGGCCGGGCAGCGGGTCGTTCTGGCCGGTGTCGGTGCCCAGCTTGTCGGTGGGCTTCATCGCCTCGGCCGGGGTGGCGCGGTTCATCGCGTCCACCGTCCACAGGTCCTTGACGATCTGGTTCTTGAGCACGTGCTGCTTGGCCCAGTTGGCCCAGTCCGTCGCCTTCCACTTCTTCAGGTCCTGCAGACCGGCCGGCAGACCGGGCTTGGCACTGGCGGCGGCCGAGGCGGTGTCGGTGCTGCCGGTCTCGTCCGGGCCGCAGGCGGCGGCACCCAGGGCGAGGGCGGCGACCACCACGGTGGTCAGTCCGGCGCGGCGGGATATGCGGTACGTCATGTTCGGTTTCCCCGTTGGTTCCGGCGGGCTGACCCGGGGTCAGCCCTTCTTGGCGATGTAGTCGAGGGCGTGCGCGGCCACGTCGTCCAGGTACGGGCCGGCCAGCCAGGAGCTGTTCTCCGGGCCGATCGAGGTGTTGCTGACCAGGGCGGGCTTGCCGTCCTTGACGGCGAACCAGCCGCCGCCGCTGGAACCGGCGGTCATGGTGCAGCCGATCACGTTCATCGGCGGCCGGGTCTTGTCGAAGGACAGCCGGGACGGCTTGCCCGCCTCGCAGCGCTCCATCTCCATGCCGTCGAAGGGCGGCGCGGCGGGGTAGCCGACCGCGGTGATCTTCAGCTGGTCGCGCGGGGCGTTGAACCAGACCGGCACCGAGCCGCCGACCGTCTCCTCCAGCGACTTGCCGGAGGCGCTCTCGCTCTGCACCCGCAGGATCGCGAAGTCGTACTGGCTGGCCGCGCTGCCGTACTCGCCGCCCTCGGCGGTCCACTGCGGCGAGGTGATCGCCTGGGTGGCGTCCCAGATGCCGAAGGGCGCGAACTGGTCGGCCTTGGCCCGCTGGCCGTGGCTGACCGCACCCGAACTGTTGAAGGCGGGCACGAAGGCGATGTTGGTGTACTGCTGGCCGCTCTTGCCGGCGGTCAGGCAGTGGCCGGCGGTCCACACCAGGTTGCTCTTGCCGGGGTGCTCCGGGTCGGAGATCACGGTGGCCGAGCAGACCGCGTGCTTGCCGTCGCCGACGTCGAAGAAGACCTTGCCGTCCACCCCGTACTGCGGCGTGTACGGGTGGGTCATCGCCTTGGCCTGGATCGGGGCGGGCAGCGGGTCGTTGCCGTCGTCGGTGGGCTGCTGCGGCGGGGCCACCGGCGTGGTCGGCTTCGCCAGCAGCATCTTCTCCAGGTCCCAGAAGCCCTTGGCCGCCGGGGTGATGACGTGCTGCTTGGCCCAGTTGTCCCAGTCCTCGAACTTCCACTTCTTCAGCACGTCCAGGCTCGGCAGCCCGGCCGGCAGGCCGGTGGCCGGGCTCGGGCTCGCGGCGGCCGAGGACGCGGCCGGCGGCGGGTTCTGGGTCTCGTCCGGCCCGCACGCGGTGACGGTGAAGAGGGCGAGGACCACGGCGGCGGCGCCGGCCGCCGCGACCGGAGAGCGCCTGGCGCGGTTGATCGGTGACATGCGTTCAGTTCCCCCTAGTGGAGCGGTACGAACAGGGAGTCTCCCATGCGGCATGGACGGCGGCGGTCCGGGGACAGTTGCGGGCGGTGAGAGAAGGTCACCAAGCTGTGACCCGGGCCCGCCCCCGCTCGTTAGCCCAAGCGGATGTCTCCGCATCCCCTTGCGCACCGAGGAGCAGCCTTGAGCACCGCCCTGACCGGAGCCCCGGCCACCGTCCCCCGACAGCTGGACCAGTCCGCCGAGGCGGACCCGCTGCTGCACCAGGATGCCGCGGTGGCGGCCGAACAGGCGGCGGTGGAGGCCCTGTTGCGCTGCTGGTGCCGGGAGACCGGGACCCGGCCGGACCCGGACGGGCTGCTGCGGATCCCGCTGCTGGGCGGCGCGGCGCGGTTGCTGGTGGACGTGCGGCACTGGTCCGACTGCGGCTGGCACCGGTTCGGGCCCGCGGTGCTGGCCGTCGGCGAGGCCGAGAGCGGCACCCCGCTGGACGCGGTGACCACGGCCGCGCTGCTGGCCCGGGCGGCCGCGGCCCGGCCGGAGCAGATCGCCGACCTGGCCGGCCGGGTGGCCGACTCGGCGCAGCGCACCGCCGATCTGCTGCAGCACCGGCGGGCCAACCCGCAGCCCGCGCCCGGCACCAGCGGCTTCCTGCTCGGCGAGCAGGCCCTGCTGCTGGGCCACCCGCTGCACCCCACCCCGAAGAGCCGGGACGGCCTGCCGCCGGCCCAGAGCGCGGCCTACTCGCCGGAACTGCGCGGCAGCTTCGCGCTGCACTGGTTCGCGGTGGACCGCTCGCTGCTCGCGACCGGCTCCGCGCTGACGGTCGGCGCCGACCGGCTCACCGCCGAGCTGCTGGGCGCCCCCGAGCTGCTGCCGGCGGACTGCGCGGCGCTGCCGGCCCACCCCTGGCAGGCCCAGGAGCTGCTGCGCCGGCCCGAGTTCGTCCGGCTGCTCGACCGGGGCGCGCTGCACGACCTGGGCCGGCACGGCGAGCCGTGGTACCCGACCTCCTCGGTGCGCACCGTGCTGCGCCCGGGGTCGCCGTGGATGCTCAAGCTCTCGCTCGGCCTGCGGATCACCAACTCCCGCCGGGAGAACCTGCGCAAGGAGCTGCACCGGGGCCTGGAGGTGCACCGGCTGCTGGAGGCGGGGCTCGGCGCCCGGTGGCGGGCCGCGCACCCGGGCTTCGACATCGTGCGCGACCCGGCCTGGATCGGACTCGACCTGCCCGGCGCGGACCAGGAGCGGCCCAGCGGGCTGGACACCGTGCTGCGCGAGCAGCCGTTCGCCGCCACCGACCGGGTGCGCTGCGTGGCCGGCCTGGTGGCCGAGCGGCCGCTCGGCGAGCAGGTGCCCGGCGTGCCGTCCGAACTCGGCGACCTGGTGCGGGGGCTGGCCCGGCGCACCGGCCGCTCCCAGGCCACGGTCGCCGCCGAGTGGTTCCTGCGCTACCTGGACGCCGTGGTGCTGCCGGTGCTCTGGCTGGACGGCCGGGCCGGGATCGCGCTGGAGGCGCACCAGCAGAACAGCCTGGTGCTGCTGGACGAGGAGGGCTGGCCGAACGGCGGCCGGTACCGGGACAACCAGGGCTACTACTTCCGGGCCTCGCACGCCGAGCGGCTGGAGCAGCAGCTGCCGGGCCTGGGCAGGGCCAGCGACACCTTCGTCGAGGACGCGGTCGCCGACGAGCGGTTCGCCTACTACCTGGGGATCAACCACATCCTGGGCCTGATCGGCGCGTTCGGCTCGCAGCACCTGGCCGACGAGCGGGTGCTGCTGGCCGCGCTGCGCTCGTTCCTGGGCTCGGCAGCGGTGCGGGCCACCGGCTCCGCGCTGCCCGAGCACCTGCTCTCGGCCCCCACGCTGCGCTGCAAGGCGAACCTGCTGACCCGGCTGCACGGCCTGGACGAGCTGGTCGGGCCGGTGTCCAGCCAGTCGGTCTACGTGGCGATCGGCAATCCGGTGGCCGCCGGGTGATCGCCGCCGACACCGGGGCCGGCCCGCTGCTGCTGCGCCCGGTCACCGAGGCGGACCTGCCGCTGCTCACCGGGTGGATGAACGACCCGGCGGTGGACGCCTTCTGGGAGCTGGCCGGACCGCCGGAGCGGACCGCCGCGCACGTGCGCCCGCAGCTGGACCCGGACGGGCCGAGCCGGCCGTACCTGGGACTGCTGGCGGGCGAGCCGGTCAGCTACTGGGAGGTCTACCAGGTGGCCCGGGACCGGCTGGCCGGGTACTACCCGGCCCGGCCCGGCGACCTGGGCGTGCACCTGCTGCTCGGGCCGCCGCGGGCCCGCGGCCGGGGCCTGGGCGCGGTGCTGATCGACGCGGTGGCCGGGGCGCTGCTGGCGGGGTGCGAGCGGGTGGTGGCGGAGCCGGACGTGCGCAACACGGCCAGCGTCCGGGCCTTCGGCCGGGCGGGCTTCCGCACCGAGCGGGAGATCCGGCTGCCGGAGAAGCGGGCCGCGCTGATGGTGCGCGAGCGAGAGCCGAGGAGGGGCTGATGGAACGTCAGGACGAGGAGCGGTACGACCTGCTGGGGGTGGGCATCGGCCCGTTCAACCTGTCGCTGGCCGCGCTGGCCGACCGGGTGCCCGGGCTGCGGGCGCTGTTCTGCGACAGCCGGGAGGAGTTCCGCTGGCACCCGGGGATGCTGGTGGCCGGGGCCCGGATGCAGGTGCCGTTCCTGGCCGACCTGGTCTCGCTGGTCGACCCGACCAACCCGTGGTCGTTCCTCAACTACCTGCGGGCCCAGGAGCGGCTCTTCCCGTTCTACTTCGCCGAGCGGTTCCAGCTGCCGCGCCAGGAGTACGACCACTACTGCCGCTGGGTGGCCGAGCGGCTGGCGAGCTGCCGGTTCGGCACCGAGGTGGTGGCGGTCCACCCGGACCGGGAGGGCTTCGCGGTGGTGCTGCGGGAGGGGGGCGCGCAGCGGCGGGTGCGGGCGCGCAACCTGGTGCTCGGGGTGGGCACCGCGCCGGTGCGGCCGCCCGCCTTCGCCCAGCTGGCCGGGCATCCGGCGGTCTTCCACTCGGGGGAGTACCTGCAGCGGGCCGGGGTGCTGGCCGGCGCCCGGGACGTCACCGTGGTCGGCTCCGGGCAGTCCGGCGCCGAGGTCTTCCTGGACCTGCTGCGCGGGCGGGGCGAGGACGGCACCCGGCTGCGCTGGCTCACCCGGACCAGGGCGCTGGCCCCGATGGAGTACTCCAAGCTCGGGCTGGAGCACTTCACCCCCGACTACACCCGCTACTTCCACGCGCTGCCGGAGGCGGTGCGGGACCGGCTGGTGACCGAGCAGTGGCAACTGCACAAGGCCGCCAGCGCCGAGACCCTGGCCGACATCCACGACCTCCTCTACGAGCGGACCATCGGCCGCCCGATCACCGAGGTGCCGGCCGAGATCACCCCGGGCACCGAGGTGACCGCGGCCCTGCCCGGCCCGTGCGGCGGGCTGGAGCTGCGCTGCCTGCACCGGGACTCGGGGGTGCGCAAGGTGGTGCGCACCGACGCGGTGGTGCTGGCCACCGGCTACCGGGCCGAGCACCCGGCCCTGCTGGAGCCGCTCGCGGAGCTGATCGACTGGGACGAGCAGGGCCGGTTCCGGGTCGACCTGGACCACCGGGTCGCCGCCGCGCCCGAGCTGGCCGGCGGACTGTACGTGCAGAACGCCGAGTTGCACACCCACGGCGTGGGTACGCCGGACCTCGGGCTGGGTGCGCACCGGGCGGCGGTGATCCTCAACGCCGTCACCGGGCGCGCGGTGCACCGGCTGCCGGCCCGCACCGCCTGGACCAGCTTCGCCCCGGCCGCGCTTCCCGCCCAGTCCGCCGCCGTCCCCGAGGAGTCGTACCGTGCCACGTCCGCCCGCCGATGAGTTGTTGACCCCGACCCGCTGGCAGCAGGCCGGCCGGGCGCTGCTGGCCAAGTTGCTCGGGGAGTTCAGCTACGAGGAGCTGCTGGCGCCCGAACCGGCGGGCCCGGACGGGGCGTACCGGCTGCGGCTCGGCCCGCAGCGGCCCGAGTACCGGTTCACCGCCCGGCGCGGGGCGTACGGGAGCTGGCAGGTCGACCCGGACTCGGTCAGCGGCGGGGACCCGATCGCGTTCCTGCTGGAGGCGCGCGACCTGCTCGGGCTGACCGGGGACACCACGGGCCACCTGGTGCGCGAGCTGACCGCCACGCTGCTGGCGGACGTGCGGGTGGCGAGCGGGGCGCCGAGCGCGGCCGAGCTGGCCGAGCTGGACCACACCGCGCTGGAGGGGCACCAGGGCGGGCACCCGTGGATCGTCTTCAACAAGGGCCGGCTCGGCTTCTCGGCCACCGACGCGGCCACCTGGACCCCGGAGGCGCGCCAGTTGCAGCCGCTGGAGTGGCTGGCGGTGCACCGGGAGCTGGCCGAGTACCGGGGGACCGGGGAGCTGGCCGACGCCGAGCGGCTCTACCAGCAGGAGCTGGACGCCGAGGTGCTGGCCGGGTTCCGCAAGCGGCTGGTCGAGCGGGGGCTGGACCCGGGCCAGTACCTGCTGCTGCCGGTGCACCCCTGGCAGTGGGACGAGACCGTGCTGCCCCTGTTCGCGCCCTGGATCGCCGACCGGCGGATCGTCAAACTGCCCGCCGACCTGGACCTGCGGCTGCCGCAGCAGTCGATCCGGTCCTTCTTCAACGTCACCAGCCCGCTGCGGCGGACCGTCAAACTGCCGCTCTCGGTGCTCAACACACTGGTCTGGCGGGGGCTGCCGACCGAGCGGACGCTGGCCGCGCCGGCCGTCACCGCCTGGATCCACCAGCTGCGCGACCGCGACCCGTTCCTGCGCGACGAGTGCCGGGTGGTGCTGCTCGGCGAGGTCGCCTCGGTCACCGTCGAGCACCCCTACTACGCGCGGCTGCCGGAGGCTCCCTACCAGTACAAGGAACTGCTGGGGGCGATCTGGCGCGAGCCGCTGGGGGCGCACCTGGAGCCCGGGGAGCGCGGGCGGACGCTGGCCGCGCTGCTGCAGACGGGGTCGGACGGGCGCAGCCTGGTGGAGGAGCTGATCGCCCGCTCCGGGCTGACCGCGCGGGACTGGACGGCCCGGCTGTTCGCGGTGATGCTGCCGCCGCTGCTGCACTTCCTCTACCGCTACGGCACCGTCTTCTCGCCGCACGGGGAGAACGCGATCCTGCTCTTCGACCAGCGCGACGTGCCGGTGCGGCTGGCGGTCAAGGACTTCGTGGACGACGTCAACCTGAGCGACCAGGACCTGCCCGAGCTGCGCGCGGTGCCGCCGCAGGTCGCCGAGGTGCTGCTGCGCGAGGCGCCGCAGGGGCTCTGCCAGTTCCTGCACGCGGGACTGTTCATCGGGGTCTACCGCTACCTGGCCCCCCTGCTGGAGCGGCGCTGCGGCCTGCCCGAGCACGAGTTCTGGGCGATGCTGCGGGCCGCGGTCCTGGCCCACCAGCGGCGCTTCCCGGAACTGGCCGACCGGTTCGCGCTCTTCGACCTGCTGACGCCCGAGATCGACCGGCTCTGCCTGAACCGCAACCGGCTGCTGCTGGACGGCTACCGCGACGCGCCGCACCGCCCGCACGCGGCCGTGCACGGCCGGGTGGCCAATCCGCTGGCGGCGGAACCGGCGGTCCTCCCCGGTCCGCGCGGGGGTGTTGTCACTCCCGCCCCGTAGGGTGGAAGCGCCATGACGAACGACTCCGCAACCCAGCTGCCGACCGACGAGACCGGTGTCGACGCCGACACCGCCGTCCAGGACGGCGCCGACCGCATCCCCGAACTGCTGCACGCCGCGGTGACCGCGGTCGGCGGCGGCGAGCGGCCCGGCCAGATCAGGATGGCCGAGGCCGTCGCCGCCGCGGTGGAGGGCGCCGAGCACCTGCTGGTGCAGGCCGGCACCGGCACCGGAAAGTCGCTGGCCTACCTGGTGCCGGCCCTGGCGCACGGCGACCGCGTGGTCGTCGCCACCGCCACCCTCGCACTGCAACGGCAGCTGGTGGAGCGGGACTTGCCCCGCACCGTGGACGCGCTGCACCCGCTGCTGCGCCGCCGCCCGCAGTTCGCCATGCTCAAGGGCCGGTCCAACTACCTCTGCCTGCACCGGGCCAACGAGGGCACCCCGAGCGAGGAGGGCGAGGGCCTGTTCGACCCGGCCGAGGCGCTGGGCGGCCCGAGCAGCAAGCTGGGCCAGGACATCCTGCGGCTGCGCGACTGGGCGGACGAGACCGAGACCGGCGACCGGGACGACCTGACCCCCGGCGTCTCGGACAAGGCGTGGGCCCAGCTCTCGGTCACCTCCAAGGAGTGCCTGGGCGCCAGCCGCTGCGCCTACGGCCAGGAGTGCTTCGCGGAGAAGGCCCGGGAGCGGGCCAAGCTGGCCGACGTGGTGGTGACCAACCACGCGCTGCTGGCGATCGACGCGATCGAGGGCGCCCCGGTGCTGCCCGAGCACGAGCTGCTGATCATCGACGAGGCGCACGAGCTGGTGAACCGGGTGACCGGCGCGGCCACCGCGGAGCTGACCGTCGGCGCGGTCAACCGGGCGGTGAAGCGGGCGGCCCGGTTGGCGAACGAGAAGGCGGTGGACGCGCTGCAGGCGGCCGCCGAGAGTTACCACGGTCTGATGGAGACCGCCCAGCCCGGCAAGGTCGACGAGCTGCCCGAGTACCTCGGCTACGCGGTGGCCGCGATCCGGGACGCGAGCCGGCTGGTGATCACCTCGCTCGGCGAGACCCGGGACAAGAGCCTGTCCGACGAGGACGTGGTCCGCAAGCAGGCGATGGCCGCGGCCGAGACCCTGCACGAGACCACCGAGCGGCTGCTCTCCGAGTCGCCGTACGACGTGGTGTGGATCGAGCGCAACGACCGGTACGGGCTGGTCCCCGCCTCGCTGCGGGTGGCGCCGATGACCGTCTCCGGGCTGCTCCGGGAGAACCTCTACGGCGAGCGCTCGGTGGTGCTGACCTCCGCCACCCTCAAGCTGGGCGGCGACTTCACCGGGGTGGCCGCCTCGGTGGGCCTGCCGGCGGAGGGGCGGCTGCCGGACGAGCGGGCCGCGGCCGAGCCCGCCCGCAAGGGCGGCGAGGACGCGCCGCCGTACTGGCGCGGACTGGACGTCGGCTCGCCGTTCTCCTACCCGAAGCAGGGCATCCTGTACGTCGCCAAGCACCTGCCGGCGCCCGGTCGGGAGCCGGAGCGGCCGCAGATGCTGGACGAGTTGGCCGAGCTGATCGGCGCGGCCGGCGGACGCACGCTGGGGCTGTTCTCCTCGATGCGGGCCGCCCAGCTGGCCGCCGAGCAGCTGCGCGAGCGGTTGGAGGTGCCGATCCTGCTGCAGGGCGAGGACACCCTGGGCGAGCTGATCCGGGCCTTCGCGAGCGACCCGCAGACCTGCCTGTTCGGCACCCTGTCGCTCTGGCAGGGGGTGGACGTGCCCGGTTCGGCCTGCCAGCTGGTGGTGATGGACCGGATCCCGTTCCCGCGGCCGGACGACCCGCTGATGAGCGCCCGGCAGAAGGCCGTGGAGGAGGCCGGCGGCAACGGCTTCATGGCCGTGGCGGCCACCCACGCCGCACTGCTGATGGCACAGGGGGCCGGGCGGCTGGTGCGGGCGGCGGACGACCGCGGGGTGGTGGCGGTGCTGGACCCGCGCCTGGCCACGGCGCGGTACGGCGGCTTCTTCCGGTCCTCGATGCCGGACTTCTGGTACACCACCGACCGCAACCAGGTGCGCCGCTCGCTGGCGGCGATCGACGCCAGCGCGCCGGCGGTGCGGCCGGTCGCCAAGCGGTCCTGAGGAGTCGCCGGGCGGTCCGGGGCATGTGTCGAGGGGCCTCCTGGGAAGGGCCTCCTGGGCCTGCGCCGGGCGGTCCCCGGCCGGTCGCCGAGCCGTCCGGGGCATGCGTCGAGGGGGTCCGGTGGACCCCCTCGTGGCGTTCGGTGACGGCTGTTCAGCGCCTGCTGCCCGGCAGCGCGTGGTGCGGTGCGCTGCGTGCTGCTCGGGGCCTGCGCTGTACCGCGTGCTGCTCAGAGCCTGCGCAGCACCGCGACGACCTTGCCCAGGATGGTGGCGTTGTCGCCCGGGATGGGCTCGTAGGCGGGGTTGTGCGGCATCAGCCAGATCCGGCCGTCCTCGCGCTTCAGGCGCTTGACGGTGGCCTCGCCGTCGATCATCGCGGCCACGATGTCGCCGTTCTCGGCGACCGGCTGGCGGCGGACGGTGACCCAGTCCCCGTCGCAGATGGCGGCCTCGATCATCGAGTCGCCGCGGACGGTGAGCGCGAACAGCTCGCCCTCGCCGACCAGCTGACGCGGCAGCGGGAAGACGTCCTCCACGGTCTGCTCGGCCAGGATCGGCCCACCGGCGGCGATCCGGCCGACCAGCGGGACGTAGGAGGTGGAGGGGCGGCCGGCGGCCTCGGCGGTGTTCGGGCGGCTGACCTCGACGCCGCGCACCTCGTAGGCGCGCGGGCGGTGCGGGTCACGCCGCAGGAAGCCCTTGCGCTCCAGGGCCATCAGCTGGTGGGCCACCGAGGAGGTGGAGGAGAGCCCGACCGCCTGGCCGATCTCCCGCATGCTCGGCGGGTAGCCGCGGCGCTGGACGGAATCCCGGATCACGTCGATCACCCGGCGCTGGCGCTCGGTCAGCCCGGCCTCGTCGGTGCGGATCCCGGGCGGACGCCCGGGCATCGAGCGGACCTGACCGTTCGGCAGGCCGAGCGGGACGTCCTGCACCGAGGCGTGCTCGACCTGCTGGTCCGCGAGGTAACCCGGCGTGCTGCCCGGGCGCTGGCTGTCGCTGCGGTCCATGCTCCTACGGTCCTCCTGCACGGGGATGCCGCGGGTGTCGGCGATCGTGTTCTGGGTGGCGGTGTGACTGGTGCTACTGGCCTGTACGGCGCTCACGGTGGCCCCTCTCGACGGGCGGTTCCCCTTGCTTGCCCAGCCCAACGGCAGCACCTATCGAAAGGTTGCGCCAAACACACGTTCGAGTGAATTATTTCGGAGTCGGCTGACTCGATCAAGGCTTTGGGTGTATGTCGATTAAATGTTCGATCCCGTCGATTCTAACCCGCCCCTCGCGGCCGTCCGGGTGAGACCGGTCCAGGTGGCCGAAAAGCGCCCCGCCGACTGACCAGCACCGATTGCGCCGGGTGAGTTCCGAGTCACTGACTTCCCGCGTGGCGAGTGGTGCGTTGCCCCAGATCTTGTGGTTGGGTAGCTCATCGCAGCCCACAAGTTGTGGTCCCGCGTGATTCGATCTTCGTCGCGTGGCCTAGACTGTGGTCTGCTCGTCCCGCTTCGGAGTCCGTCAGGAAGGGAGTCGTTCCGGTGCACTGCCCCTTCTGCCGGCACCCCGACAGCCGTGTGGTCGACAGTCGGACCACCGATGACGGGAGCTCGATCCGTCGGCGGCGCCAGTGTCCCGACTGCGCCCGGCGCTTCACCACGGTGGAGACCGCGGCGCTGATGGTGATCAAGCGCAGCGGGGTGACCGAGCCGTTCAGTCGGGAGAAGGTGATCTCCGGCGTCCGGAAGGCCTGCCAGGGTCGCCCGGTCACCGAGGACGCGCTCGCGCAGCTGGGCCAGCGGGTCGAGGAGTGCGTGCGGGCCAGCGGTAGCGCCGAGCTCTCCACCCACGACGTGGGGCTGGCCATACTCGGACCGCTGAAGGACCTGGACGTCGTCGCGTACCTGCGGTTCGCGTCGGTCTACCAGGCGTACGACGGACTTGCGGACTTCGAGGCCGCCATCACCGAGTTGCGCGGTGCCGAGCGGTCCAGCCAGGCGGAGGAGGACGGCGACCGCGCCGTTCCGGTCCCCGCCGCCACGCCCTGAGGCAGCGGGACTCGGTCGAGCCCGCCCCCTTGGGGCATCAGTGCGCCCGAAAACGGCGCCCATTCCAGACAAAAAGGTGCGAACCGGTCGGCGTCCCCGGCCTGCCCGCCCATCAGGAGAAGCGAAGCAGCGGTACCCCAGCGGCGACAATTGGGGTATTCGGGGCATATGCCCAGGAGGAGGAGAGCAGTGACTGACACGACGAGCGGCAGCGCACGCGGGTCGAAGTCCGAGAAGGCGGCCAAGGGAGCCAAGGCCCCCAAGGGCGGCCTGCGGATCGAACGCATCTACACCACTCCTGGGGTGCACCCCTACGACGCGGTCACCTGGGAGCGCCGCGACGTCGTCATGACCAACTGGCGTGACGGCTCGATCAACTTCGAGCAGCGCGGCGTCGAGTTCCCCGACTTCTGGTCGGTCAACGCGGTGAACATCGTCACCTCCAAGTACTTCCGCGGCGCGGTCGGCACCCCGCAGCGCGAGTGGAGCCTGAAGCAGATCATCGACCGCGTGGTGCTCACCTACCGCGCCGCCGGCGAGAAGAACGGCTACTTCGCCTCCGCCGCCGACGCCGAGGTCTTCGAGCACGAGCTGACCCACGCCCTCCTCCACCAGGTCTTCAGCTTCAACTCGCCGGTCTGGTTCAACGTCGGCACCAAGCAGCCGCAGCAGGTCAGCGCCTGCTTCATCCTGGCCGTCGACGACTCCATGGAGTCGATCCTCGACTGGTACAAGGAAGAGGGCATGATCTTCAAGGGCGGCTCCGGCGCCGGCCTGAACCTCTCCCGGATCCGCTCCTCCAAGGAACTGCTCTCCTCCGGCGGCAACGCCTCCGGCCCGGTCTCCTTCATGCGCGGGGCCGACGCCTCGGCCGGCACCATCAAGTCCGGCGGCGCGACCCGCCGCGCGGCCAAGATGGTCGTGCTGGACGTGGACCACCCGGACGTCGAGGCCTTCATCGAGACCAAGGTGAAGGAGGAGGAGAAGATCCGCGCGCTGCGTGACGCGGGCTTCGACATGGACCTGGGCGGGGACGACATCACCTCGGTCCAGTACCAGAACGCCAACAACTCGGTCCGGGTCTCGGACGAGTTCATGACGGCGGTCGAGAACGGCACCGAGTTCGGCCTGCGCGCCCGGATGACCGGCGAGGTCATCGAGACCGTCGACGCCAAGAAGCTGTTCCGCAAGATGGCCGAGGCGGCCTGGGCCTGCGCCGACCCGGGCATCCAGTACGACTCGGTGATCAACCACTGGCACACCTGCCCCGAGTCGGGCCGGATCAACGCCTCCAACCCGTGCTCGGAGTACATGCACCTGGACAACTCCAGCTGCAACCTCGCTTCGCTGAACCTGATGAAGTTCCTGCGGGACGACAGCGCGGCCGACGGCGGTCAGGGCTTCGACGCCGAGGCCTTCGCCAAGGTGGTCGAGCTGGTCATCACCGCGATGGACATCTCGATCTGCTTCGCCGACTTCCCGACCGAGAAGATCGGCGAGACCACCCGCGCCTACCGCCAGCTGGGCATCGGCTACGCCAACCTCGGCGCGCTGCTGATGGCCACCGGCCACGCCTACGACTCCGAGGGCGGGCGCGCGCTGGCCGGCGCCATCACCTCGCTGATGACCGGCACCGCCTACCGCCGCGGCGCCGAGCTGGCCGGCGTGGTCGGCCCGTACGACGGCTACGCCCGCAACGCCGCCCCGCACCAGCGGGTCATGAAGCAGCACGCGGACGCCAGCTCGGTCGCCGTGGCGCTGGACGACCTGGACGCCCCGGTCTGGGCCGCGGCCAACGAGACCTGGCAGGACGTGCTGCGACTCGGCGCGCAGAACGGTTTCCGCAACGCCCAGGCCTCGGTGCTGGCCCCGACCGGCACCATCGGCCTGATGATGGACTGCGACACCACCGGCGTCGAGCCCGACCTGGCCCTGGTCAAGTTCAAGAAGCTGGTCGGCGGCGGCTCGATGCAGATCGTCAACAACACCGTGCCGCGCGCGCTCAAGCGCCTGGGCTACCACGGGGAGTCGGTGGAGGCGATCGTCGCCCACATCGCCGAGCACGGCAACGTGGTCGACGCCCCGGGCCTGAAGCCGGAGCACTACGAGGTCTTCGACTGCGCGATGGGCGAGCGCTCCATCTCGCCGATGGGCCACGTGCGGATGATGGCGGCGATCCAGCCGTGGATCTCCGGCGCCATCTCCAAGACGGTCAACATGCCGGAGGCGGCCACCGTCGAGGAGGTCGAGGAGATCTACTTCGAGGCGTGGAAGCTGGGCGTCAAGGCGCTGGCGATCTACCGCGACAACTGCAAGGTCGGGCAGCCGCTGTCGGCCAAGACCAAGACCCCGGCGGCCGAGTCGACCGCGGCCGCGCCGGTGGCCGCGGCGGCCGCCGCGGCCGAGAAGGCCGTGGAGAAGGTCGTCGAGTACCGCCCGGTCCGCAAGCGCCTGCCCAAGGGCCGTCCCGGCATCACCACCTCCTTCACGGTGGGCGGCGCCGAGGGCTACATGACCGCCAACTCCTACCCGGACGACGGTCTCGGCGAGGTCTTCCTGAAGATGTCCAAGCAGGGCTCGACCCTGGCGGGCATGATGGACGCCTTCTCGATCGCGGTCTCGGTCGGCATGCAGTACGGCGTGCCGCTGGAGACCTACGTCTCGAAGTTCACCAACATGCGCTTCGAGCCGGCCGGTCTGACCGACGACCCGGACGTGCGGATGGCCCAGTCGATCGTCGACTACATCTTCCGCCGCCTGGCGCTGGACTTCCTGCCGTTCGAGACCCGGTCCGCGCTGGGCATCCACTCGGTGGAGGAGCGCCAGCGGCACCTGGAGACCGGTTCCTACGAGCCGCTCGAGGACGAGGACGTGGACGTCGAGGGCCTGGCCCAGTCGGCGCCGCGGACCAGCACGGTGGAGACCCCGAGCCGGGTGGAGGCGCCGGCCCCGGCCGCGGCCAAGGCCCCGCACAACTCGACCGAGCTGCTGGAGATCCAGCTGGGCCTGAACGCGGACGCGCCGCTCTGCTTCTCCTGCGGCACCAAGATGCGCCGGGCCGGCAGCTGCTACGTCTGCGAGGGCTGCGGCTCGACCAGCGGGTGCAGCTGATCACCGGTTGCCGTGATGCGGTGATGCGGTGACGGTGGGCTGAGACGACCGAGGGGCGGTCGGACCGGGTGTTCCGGTCCGACCGCCCCTCGGTCGTGTGCGGGCGGTGGTTCGGGTGCGGGTGGGTGGCGGGCGGTGGCTCGGGTGCGGGTGGGTTGCGGTTCGCCGTGTGAGGGTGGCGCCTTGGCCAGGTGCGGGAGGTGCCTGGGGCGTGTGCGACAGGTGCCTCGTTCGTGGCCGGAGCTGGCCGGTGCGGGCAGGCTTGCTGGACATCACGTCAACTGACCGTTTGAGTGCATGATCTGAGTCGATATGATCTATTGACCGCGTGAACTGATCATGCAGCTCCCGGCTGCCGGAGGCTGGTGCGCTGTCGCCTGCCCTGCCTCCCGCTCGCCCGAGGAACCACCCATGACCGTACGCTCCCGTCTGTCCGGCAGACTCTCCGGCAGAACGGCATCGGCCACGCTGTCGGCCGCACTGCCGGCCGCGCTCGCCGCGCTCCTGGCCGCCGCCGCGGTGGCCGTCGCGACCGCTGTGTCGCCCGCGGCGGACCGCGCGGTGGTCGCCCTCTGGTCGACGCTCGCCGCGGCGGCCTGGTGCGCCGCCGTCGCGGCCGCGCTGGCGCAGCGGCGCCGGGCCCGCGAGCTGGCCGCGGAGCTGGCCACCGCGCGGACCAAGGGCGAGGCCGCGGTGGCCGCCGTGCTGCGCGCCGAGTCGGCCACCGCCGATGCGATCACCAAGACGCAGGCCGCCCGGGCCCGGGCCAACGCCGCCCACACCGACGCCGAGGCATCCCGGGTGGAGATGCTGGCCGCCCGCGCCGAGGCGGTCGAGGCCCGTGCGGAAGCGGCCGCCACCCGGGCCGCCGCCGACGACGAGCGCGCCGAACTTGCCCGGCTCGCCGAGGTCACCATCCCCGAGGTGGTCCGCCGGCTGCGGGCCGGGGCCTCGGTGGAGACCGTGCTGGTCGAGCACCGGCAGACCGCCCACGAGGAGCTGCTGGGTCTGCTGGCCCGCGAGATCGCGCACGGCGAGCGGCAGCGGGCCGCCGCGCTGGCGGTCTGCGCGACCGCGGCCGGGCGGGTCCAGGCGATGGCCACCAGCATGCACGCCGAGCTGCGCGAGATGCAGCACCGGCACGGTGAGGACGTGCTCGGCGACCTGCTGCTGCTCGACCACAGCACCGCGCAGGCCGGTCGGATGGCCGACAGCATCGCGGTGCTCACCGGCGCCCGCAGCGGCCGCCGTTGGGCCCGGCCGATTCCGGTGGAGAGCGTGCTCCGCGGCGCGCTCGGCCGGATCGGCGCCTACCAGCGCGTGCGACTGCACTCGGCCAGCACGGCCGCGGTGGCCGGGTACGCGGCCGAGGGCGTGATGCACGTGCTGGCCGAGCTGATGGACAACGCCGCCAACTTCTCCGCGCCGCCGGCCGAGGTACACGTCTACGTGGAGGAACTGCACACCGGCTTGGCGATCACCGTCGAGGACGGCGGGCTCGGGCTCTCCGAGGTCTGGCTGCGCCGGGCCGAACAGGCCGTCTCGGGCGAGCCGCTGGACCTGACCACGCTCTCGGCCGGGACGCGGCTGGGCTTCGCGGTGGTCGGCGCGCTGGCGCGCAAGCACGGGCTGGCGATCTCCTTCCGCCCCTCCTCGCGGGGCGGCACCGGCGTGGTGGTGCGGGTGCCCGAGCAGTTGATCACGCATCAGGTGCCGCTGCCTGCCGACTCGGTCGACTCGGCCGACGGGGTGTCCGGCGGCTCGGCGGTTGCGGCCGGACCGGCGACTTCGATGGGCCTGACGGGGCTGGGTGCACCCGGGGCGCCGGGTGCACCGGGTGTGCTCGGTGTTCTCGGTGCGCCGGCCGCTGCGGCGGCCCCGGCGGCCTCGCCAGCCCTGGCAGCCCCGGCGGTCGGCGTCCTGCCGGCCACGGAGTCGGCGCGGATGCCGGCCCTGCCCGCCGCGGGCACTGCGCCCGTGGCGCTGGAGACCGATTCCGGATTGCCGAAGCGCCGTCGGGGGCAGACGCTGGCCGCCGCCACCGGAGCGCCGGTCGCCCCCGTGGCGCGCCGCACCCCCGGCGCCGGGGCGCCGAGCCGGGCGCCCGGCGCCGCGGGCGCGGTTGCCGTTCTCGCCGGGACGACCGGTCCGGCCGCGCCCGCCGGGGCGCTCGGTCCGGCGGAACCGGCCGAAGCCGACGCACTGTCCGCGGTGCGGGTCCGGGCGGCGGAATCGGCCAGCCGGTTCGGCGCGTTCCGGCAGGCCGTCCGCGGCCCGCACCCCACTGCTCCGACCCCTCCCGCTGATTCTTCTGACTCCTCGAAGGACGACGCCTGATGAGCAGCACCACCGACCGTGACCTCGACTGGCTGCTGGAGAACCTGCTGGCCCACACCCCGGACTCCCGGCACGCCCTGGTGCTCTCGTCCGACGGCCTGAAGCTCTGCCACAGCTCCGGGCTGACGGAGGACCAGGCCGACCAGCTGGCGGCCATCGCCTCCGGCATCCAGAGCCTGGCGCACGGCGCCTCGATCGAGTTCGGCGACGGCAGCGGCGGGGTGCGCCAGTCGATGACCGAGTTCCACGGCGGCATCCTGTGCATCGTGGAGGCGGGCCAGGGCGCCCACCTCGCGGTGGTCACGGACGAGAGCGCCGACGTGGGTCTGGTCGGCCACAACATGCACGGCCTGGTCGAGCAGATCGGCGACTTCCTGAGCGCGCCGCCGCGTGGGAACGACACCGCCGTGGACGCATGACCCGCCCGCCGCGGCCCGGCGCCGACGACGGACCGGACCGGCTGTACACGGTGACCCGTGGCCGCAGCCGGGCGGCCACCGACGCGTTCGACGTGGTGACGCTGATCGTCGCGGAACGGGCGCCGGTGCCCGGGATGCAGTCCGAGCACGTCCGGATCCTGCAGCTGTGCGAGCGCCCGACCGCGGTGGTCGAGGTGGCGGCCGAACTGCGGCTGCCGATCAGCGTGGTGAAGATCCTGCTCGGCGACCTGCTGGAGGCCGGGCAGATCACTGCGCGCCATCCGCGCTTCGTCCCGCAGGCCGCGTTGCCCGATCTCGACACGTTGAAGCAGGTGCTGCATGGACTCCAACGGCTCTGACCAGCCGGTCGCCCGGGCCGGGTGGGCGCCGCTGCGCAGTACGGCCGACCGGGCGTGGAAGATCGTGGTGGTCGGCGGGTTCGGGGCCGGCAAGACCACGATGGTGGGTTCGGTGAGCGAGATCCGCCCGCTGAACACCGAAGAGGTGATGACCCAGGCCGGGGTCGGCATCGACGACCTGACGGCGGTGCGGGACAAGCGCTCCACCACGGTCGCCTTCGACTTCGGGCGGATCAGCCTCTCCGCCGAGAGCGTGCTGTACCTCTTCGGGGCGCCCGGGCAGGAGCGGTTCTGGTTCCTCTGGGACCGGTTGTTCCGCGGCGCGCTGGGGGCGGTGGTCCTGGTGGACCAGCGCCGACTGGCCGACTCCTGGTACGCGATCGACCGGCTGGAGCAGCACGGGCTGCCGTTCGTGGTGGCGCGCAACAACTTCGGGGAGCCCACCCACACGCTGGACCAGGTGCGCGAGGCGCTCGACCTGGCGCCCGGGGTGCCGCTGGTGGACTGCGACGCGCGTGACCGCGGGTCGAGCAAGCAGGTGCTGATCGAACTGGTCCGGCACCTGACGGTCCTGGCCGAGGCCCAGCTGGGCGGTGCCGGTGCGGGGCACGGCTCCGGCGCCGGGCACGGCTCCGGTGCGGGACAGGGCTCCGGTGGGGCCGCCGATGTTGCTGCGGCTGACTCCGCCGCTGATGTTGCCGTTGCCGTTGCCGCTGTCCCCGCTGGTGCTGGACCCGCTGGTGCTGGACCCGTTGATTTGGAGAACGTCTCGTGACCGAGCCGCTGCCCTCCCCGCCGCCGGGCTGCCCGGCGCACCGTGCGGCTGCGCCGCTGTACGGGCCGCGGTTCCAGACCGATCCGGGCGGGATCTACCGCGAGCTGCGGGCCGCGCACGGGCCGGTCGCACCGGTGGAGCTGCCCGGCGGGGTGCCCGCCTGGCTGGTGATCGGGTACCGGGAGCTCCAGCTGGTGACCAGTCAGCCGAAGCTCTTCGGGCGGGACTCGACCCGCTGGAACGCCTGGCCGAGCATCGCCGAGGACTGGCCGCTGCGGCCAATGATGGCCCCGGTGCCGTCGATCCTTTACGCGGAGGGCGCCGAGCACCAGCGCCGCTCGGCAGCGATCACCGACGCGCTGGCCGCGGTCGACCCGTACGAGCTGAAGACGTACTGCGAGCGGGCCGCCGACCGGCTGGTCGACGAGTTCGCCGGTCGCGGCGAGGCGGACCTGGTGGCCGAGTACGCGCACCGGATGCCGCTGCTGGTGCTCTGCTGGATGCTCGGGTTGGAGGCCGGCCAGGTGCCGGTGCTGATCCAGGCGCTGGTGGACATGCTGGACGGCGGCGCCGCCGCGCAGCAGGGAGCACAGCGACTGCTGGCGATCATGCTGGAGCTGGTGGAGAGCAAGCGGGCCCAGCCCGGTGCGGACATCACCTCCCGGCTGCTGGTCCACCCGGCCGGGCTGACCGACGACGAGGTGATGCGCGACCTGCGGGTGCTGCTGATCGCGGGTCACCAGCCGACCGCCTACTGGATCGCCAACGCGCTGCGGCTGATGCTCACCGACGACCGGTTCGCGGCCTCGCTCTCCGGCGGGCGGCGCAGCGTGAGCCAGGCGCTCACCGAGGCGCTCTGGGAGGACACCCCGACGCAGAACTTCGCCGGGCGGTGGGCCACCCGGGACACCCAGCTGGGCGGGCAGAAGATCGCGGCCGGTGACATGGTGCTGCTCGGGTTCGCCGGGGCCAACGCCGACCCCTCGGTGCGGCAGCCCAACGGGGCGGCGGCCGAGGGCAACCACGCGCACATGAGCTTCTCGCACGGTGAGCACCGCTGCCCGTTCCCGGCCCAGGAGGCGGCCGAGGTGATCGCCGGGACGGCGATCGAGGTGCTGCTCGACCGGCTGCCGGACCTGCGGTTGGCGGTGGCCGAGAGCGCGCTGGTCTGGCGGCCCTCGGCCTGGGTGCGGGCG
Source organism: Kitasatospora sp. NPDC058965 (assembly GCF_042741245.1). Classification (NCBI taxonomy): domain Bacteria; kingdom Bacillati; phylum Actinomycetota; class Actinomycetes; order Kitasatosporales; family Streptomycetaceae; genus Kitasatospora; species Kitasatospora sp. NPDC058965. The sequence continues at coordinate 37,096 of NZ_JBHYKG010000011.1, read as the reverse complement.
CTGGTGGCGCTGCCGGTCGGGTTCACCCCGGCGACGACGAGTGGAGGAGTGTTCGGATGAGCGGTGTTCCGGCCGAGACCGGTACCGGCGTGGCCGAGACTGGTACCGACGTGGCTGAGACCGGGGTCAGTGCCGCTGAGACCGGGGTCAGTGCCGCTGAGACCGGGGTCAGTCCCGCCGAGTCCGGGGTAAGTGCCGCTGAGACCGGGGTCAGTCCCGCCGAGTCCGGGGTGAGTGCCGCGGGGCCCGGAGCCGGCGTGGCCGAGCCCGTGGCTCTGGACCCGTTGGCGCGGGACAGCGCCGGGGAGGGCGCGGTGCTGCGCGCGGCCGGGCCGGTGGTCCGGGTCGTGCTACCGGGCGGTGTTCCGGCCTGGGCAGTCACCCAGCACGCGGCCGCCCGCACACTGCTGACGGACCCCCGGCTGGTGAAGGACGCCACGCACTGGGCCGCCTACCAGCGCGGCGAGGTGCCCAAGACCTGGCCGCTGATAGGCCTGGCGGTGCCCGGGCCCAGCATGGTCACCACGGACGGAGCACAGCACCGGCGCCTGCGCGCGCTGGTGGCGCAGGCCTTCACTCCGCGCCGGGTGGAGCTGATGCGCCCTCAGGTGGAGGCGATCACGAACGAACTGCTGGACCGGTTGGCAGCCGGCGCGCCCGAGGTGGATCTCAAGGACGCGTTCGCCTTCCCGCTGCCGATGACGGTGATCGGGTCACTGCTGGGCGTGGACCCGGCCGACCACGACTACCTGCGCGAACTGTACGAGCGCTTCTTCAGCAGCGTGCCGGACCCCGCCGGGATCCAGGCGACCATCGCCGCGCTGAACGCCTTCGTCAACGATCTGGTCCGGCAGCGCCGGGACGCTCCCGGGGACGACCTGACCAGCGCGCTGCTGGCAGCGGACGTCTCGGGTGTACCGGACGTCTCGGACGTCTCGGGTGTATCAGGTGTCTCGGGCGTCCCGGATGTTCCGAACGTCTCGGGCGACGGGGGCGTGGCGGCGGGGGCCCAGGGCTCCGCCGCGGGCCAGGTGGCCGGAAATGGCGGGTTGTCCGACGCCGAGGCGGCGGCCACGCTGCGGGTGATCATCGCCGCCGGGCACGAGACGACGGTCAACCTCATCACCAACGCGGTGCGGGCCCTGCTGACCCACCCCGATCAGTTGGCCCTGGTGCGGTCGGGCGAGGTCGGCTGGGCCGCGGTGGTGGAGGAGTCCCTCCGGTGGACCCCACCGACCAGTAACTTCCTCTTCCGGTTCGCGGCGGAGGACATCGCGGTGGAGACCACCGCGGCGCCGGGTGCCGAGGTCGGTCGGGTGGTCATTCCCGCCGGTGACCCGGTGCTGATCTCGTACAACGCGATCGGGCGGGATCCGCTGCAGCACGGGGTGACGGCGGAGGTGTTCGACATCACCCGGGATCCGATCCGGCACCTCTCGTTCGGGCACGGGCCGCACGTCTGCCCCGGTTCGCCGCTGGCGCGCCTTGAGGCCCAGGTGGCCCTGCCGGCGTTGTTCGAACGGTTCCCCGACCTGCGGCTCGCCGTGCCGGACGAGGAACTGCGGCCGACGGCCTCGGTGGTGGTGAACAGCCTGCGGGAGCTGCCGATCAAGCTCCGGTGACGGGTTCCTCCGCGGCAGGAACGAACACCGCGGAGGGCTTGGTGCGGCAGCGCTGACAGCGGCGTGGGAGGTCGGGTGGCCGACTTCCCACGCCGTTGGCGTGCTCAGGCTCAGACGGGGTAGGTATCCGCGGACCTCAGCAGCACGGGCAGGTCACGACTGGAACACCAGGCGATGAAAGATGAACGCCTCCCTTGGCGTCCGATGACCGTTGCGTTAACGTCTTCACGCCTAGTCACCGTCGACCAGGCCGTGGCTGGTGCCACCACGGCCTGTCTTTGCGCTCCGTCACCGCTCGTGGGGTCGGCCGGCCCCGCTTCCACTCCCTCGCCCCGGTCCGCACACCACTCCCACGCTGACCTCAACATGCAAGGTCGGCAACACCCCAGGTCGTAGGTTCGTCGCAGCGACAGATGCTTGTTCCAGTCGTTCGTTCCAGCCGTTCGCACAGCTCAGGCCGCAGGAGAACGCTTTGAACATCAGAATGAATGTCCGGCTTCGCCATCGGATCCTGGCGGTTCCCGCCGTCGTGGGGCTCACCCTCGTCGCGGCCTGCTCCAACAGCTCCAGCAGCGGCGGTGGCGGTGCCACCGGGGCGGCCACGCTGTCGGGGGACTGCGCCAAGTACCAGCCCTACGCCGGGCATGCCGGGACCAAGGTGACCATGTTCGCCTCCATCCTGAGCCCGGAGTCGGACTCCCTGGAGAAGTCCTGGGCTGAGTTCAGTTCTTGTACGGGAATCAAGATTTCCTACGAGGGGTCGAACGACTTCGAGTCCCAGCTCCCGGTCCGGGTCAGCGGTGGCAACGTCCCGGACTTCGCGATCATCCCGCAGCCCGGTCTGCTCGCCCAGATGGTCAAGACGGGCAAGGTGGTCAAGCCGCCGGCCCAGACCGTGGCCAACGAGGGCAAGTGGAACCCGGTCTGGAAGACCTACGGTTCGGTCAACGGCACCTTCTACGCGGCCCCGATGAGCGCCAACATGAAGTCGCTGGTCTGGTACTCGCCCAAGGCGTTCAAGCAGGCCGGCTACGACGTGCCGAAGACCTGGGACGACCTGATGGCCCTCAGCGACAAGATCGCCAAGGCCGGCACCAACGGCAGCAAGCCCTGGTGCGGTGGCATCGGCTCCGGCACGGCGACCGGCTGGCCGGCCACGGACTGGCTGGAGGAGGTCGTCCTCGGGAGCCAGGGCGGTGACGTGTACGACCAGTGGGTGAGTCACAAGGTCAAGTTCAGTGACCCGCAGATCACCCAGGCGATGCAGACCGTCGCCAACTGGATGCAGAACCCGGCCTGGGTCAACGGCGGCATCGGTGACGTGAAGTCGATCGCCACCACGACCTTCCAGGACGCCGGCGCCCCGATCCTCACCGGCAAGTGCTGGATGCTGCAGCAGGCTTCGTTCTACGAGGCCCAGTGGCCCAAGGGCACCAAGGTCGCGCCGGACGGTGACATCTTCGCCTTCCAGCTGCCCGCGGTGAACCCGTCGGTCGCCAACCCGGTCGAGGGCGGCGGCGAGTTCCTGGCCGCCTTCTCGGACCGGCCCGAGGTCCAGGCGGTGCAGAACTACCTCTCCACCTCGGACTGGGCCAGTAGCCGGGTGAAGGTCGCCAGTGGCTGGGTCTCGGCCAACGAGGGCGTCGACAAGAGCCTCTACACCGACCCGATCGACCAGATCTCGGCCAACGCCCTGACCAACCCGGCCGCCACCTTCCGGTTCGACGCCTCCGACCTGATGCCCGCGGCCGTGGGCTCCGGGCAGGAGTGGAAGTCGCTCACCGCCTGGTTCGCGGAGGGGAAGTCGATCCAGCAGGTGACCTCGGACATCGACGCGGCCTGGCCGCAGTAGGTCGCAGTGGGCGGTCGGTAGTAAGCCAGGGTAGTAACCAGTGATCGTCGCGGGCCGCCGGAGTGCGGTGGCCCGCGCAGCTCACTCCTCTCGAGGTCGAGCTCGCGTGCTTGGGTCACTGAGCTGGAGGTGAGCCCGGACGGGAGCCCAGCAGCTTCGGTCCTGTCAGGGTTGTCATCAGGAAGGACACCGTTCGGATGGTGCTTACCGGTGCCCAGTTCGCGGGCTCCGCGCTGGCAGGCACTCCGCTGGCCGACTCGGAGTGGAACGACGTGGCGATCAAGCTGGGCAACAGCATCGGCGCGATCGCCGGGTTCCTCGGTGTCCTCCTGGTGATCTTCTTCGCAGCCGGCCGTGCCACCGGACGGTTCGGTCGGCCGCTGGCCATCGCGATCTTCCTCGGCCCGGCGGTGCTGCTCCTGCTGGTGGGGCTGGTCGTGCCGCTGGTGCGGACGCTTTACCTCAGCTTCTTCAACGACGACAGCTCGCACTTCCTGGGCGGCAAGAACTACTCCTGGGCGCTGACCACCGACTCCATCCACCAGGTGCTGCTCAACACCCTCCTGTGGCTGGTGGTGGCGCCCTTCGCAGCCACCGCGCTGGGGCTGGTGCTGGCCCTGCTGGTGGACCGGATGCGCGGACAGACGGTCTACAAGTCGCTGATCTTCATGCCGATGGCGATCTCACTGGTCGGCGCCAGCATCATCTGGAAGTTCGTCTATGACTCCCGTGAGTCCTCGCAGAGCCAGATCGGTTTGCTCAGCCAGCTGATGATCTGGCTGGGTTGGAAGCACCCGCCGAACTGGATCCTGTCCCATCCGCTGAACAACTTCCTGCTGATGGTGGTCATGGTCTGGGTGCAGACCGGATTCGCCATGGTGGTGCTGTCGGCGGCCATCAAGGCCATTCCCGACGAGGTGACCGAGGCGGCCCGGCTGGACGGTGCCGGCGGCCTGCGGTTGTTCTGGTACGTCACGGTGCCCATGATCCGCACCACCCTGGTGGTCGTCCTGACCACTGTCATGATCGTCACGCTGAAGGCCTTCGACATCGTCCGCACCATGACCGGAGGCAACTTCGGCACCCAGGTGTTGGCCAACGAGATGTACTCGCAGTCCTTCGTCCAGTTCAACGTCGGCCGGGGGAGCGCCCTCGCGGTGATCCTCTTCATCGCAGTGCTTCCACTGGTCGGCTACAACATCGTCCAGCTGCGCAAGGAGCGGTCTACCCGATGAGCAGCAGCCACCTGACGGACCGCCCTCAGCCGACCGAGTCGCTGCCGCCGGTGAAGGCGATCCGCAAGTCCTTCAGCAGCCCGCTCGGTTCGATGCTCGTCCTGTTGCTCACGGTGCTGTGGACCATTCCTACCCTGGGGCTGCTGATCACCTCGCTGCGTCCCAAGCAGGACGTGACTGACAGCGGCTGGTGGACCTTCTTCGCCCACCCGAACGCGACCCTCTCCAACTACCACACCGTGCTCTTCGAGGGCGGCTTCGGCGTCAGCGGCGGCCTGATGCCCTACATGGTCAACTCCCTGGCCATCGCCGTGCCGGCCACCATCTTCCCGTTGGTGATCGCCTCGATGGCCGCCTACGCCCTGGCGTGGGTGCGTTTCCGGGGGAGCGACACCCTCTTCTTCCTGATCTTCGCGCTGCAGGTCGTTCCGCTGCAGATGACGCTGATCCCGTTGCTCCAGCTCTTCTCCGGGGGCGCCCACCTCGGCGGGGTGACCATCGTGCCCGGCTTCAACCTGAGCGGCACCTACGCCCCGGTCTGGCTGGCGCACACCATGTTCGCGCTACCGCTGGCCACGTTCCTGCTGCACAACTTCATCTCCCAACTGCCCCGCGATCTGATGGAAGCGGCGGTGGTCGACGGGGCCTCGCACTTCAAGATCTTCCGCTCGATCGTCCTGCCGCTCTGTACGCCTGCGCTGGCCTCCTTCGCGATCTTCCAGTTCCTGTGGGTGTGGAACGACCTCCTGGTCGCGCTGACCTTCGCGGGCGGGACGCCGGAGGTTGCGCCGATGACCGTTCGCCTGGCACAGCTCTCGGGCTCCTTCGGGGGGCACTGGGAACTGCTGACGGCTGGGGCGTTCCTCTCGATGATCATCCCCCTGCTGGTCTTCTTCGCGCTCCAGCGGTACTTCGTGCGGGGTCTGCTGTCCGGCTCGGTCAAGGGCTGAGCCGGGTCGTCGGGGACTGTGGGCTCGTTGGGGCGGTTCGCTCGTCGGGCCGGTCCGGCGGGTCGGGCCGTGCGGTCAGACCGGGGCGTCGGGGCTTCGGCTTGTCGGGCCGGTCGGGTCGGCGGGGGTGGCATCTCCGACGACCGTGGCCGTCGTGTCAGTGTCCGGCGGGCATGCCCGAGGGGTTGCCGGCCAACTCGCCGGGCTTCGACTTGATCACCACGACGGACACCAGCAGGGCGACGACCGCCAGACCCGCCCCGACCACGAAGGCGTGGGAGATTCCGTAGGCCAGCACCTCGTTGGCCCAGCTCGTTCCGACCGGGTACTGCTTGGTCTGCTGGAACTCCGCGAGCTGATCCGGGGTGGCGTGGGCCTTGAAGTCCGGGAAGAGCGAGGCGCCCTTGCTCTTGGCGGCGCTGGCGAAGACCGTGGTCAGGATCGACAGGCCGAGCGAGCCGCCGATCTGCTGTGCGGAGTTGAGCAACCCGGAAGCCGCGCCCGTCTCGTGCGGGGCGACCCCGGCGACCGCCAACAGCATGACCGGGACGAAGACCAGGCCCATGCCGAAGCCGAAGACCACGGTCGGGCCGAGGACGCCGGTCAGGTACGAGCTGCCGGCACTGGTCTGGGTCAGCCAGACCAGACCGGCGGTGACCAGCACGGAGCCGCCCACCATGAAGGGCTTGGCGCCCCACCTGGCCTGGAGGGCGGAGGCCACCTGTGCAGCGATGATGATCGCCACACTGATCGGCAGGAACGCCACTCCGGCCTTCAACGGGCTGTACCCGAGCACGCGTTGCACGAAGATCGTGATGTAGAAGAAGATGCCGAACATCGCCGCGGCCAGGCAGAGCATCATCACCAGACCACCGGTCCGGTTCCGGTTCCTGAGCAGGTGCAGCGGAGTGATCGGCTGCGAGGTGTGCCGCTCGATGACGACGAAGGCCAGGAGCAGGAGCGCTCCGAGGGCGAAGGCCACCAGGGTGCCGGGATCGCTCCAACCGTCCGAAGCGGCGCGGATGAAGCCGTAGACCAGTCCCACCAGGCCCAGCGTGGAGGTCAGGGCGCCCGGCAGGTCGAAGCGGCCGGTGTGGCGCTCGGACTCGTTGATGTAGAGCGGCGCGGCCAGGGCGATGCAGACGGCGATCGGCACGTTGACGAACAGCACCCAGCGCCAGTTCAGGTACTCGGTGAGCAGGCCGCCCGCCAGCAGGCCGATGGCCGCGCCGGAGCCCGCCACCGCGGAGAAGACGCCGAAGGCGCGGTTGCGCTCCGGGCCTTCCTCGAAGTTCGTGGCGATCAGAGCGAAGGCCGTCGGTGAGCAGATCGCACCACCGACGCCCTGCAGTGCACGGGAGGCCAGTAGCATGCCGCCGTTCTGCGCGAATCCGCCGAGCAGCGAGGCGAAGCCGAAGAGCAGCACGCCGGCGATGAAGACTCTGCGGCGGCCGAGGATGTCACCGGCGCGGCCACCGAGCAGCAGCAGCCCGCCGAAGGTCAGCGTGTAGGCGTTGATGACCCAGGACAGGTTGGTGGTCGAGAACTTGAGCGCGTCCTGGATGTGCGGAAGGGCGATGTTCACGATCGTGGCGTCGAGCACCACCATGAGCTGGGTGGCGGCGATGACCGCGAGGGCGATGCGCTTGTGCTGGCCTCGACTGGCTTTGGGCGGCGAGACCTTGTTGAGCGTGTCGGAGATAGCCATGAAGTTCCCCCTGCTGGCTATGGCGTCGCTGGCGTGCTGTCGGTCGGGGGCTGTCGTTGAGCTTCAGAGACAGTCGGGGTGTCGATCGGACACAGACGTGGAGACTCGCGAGAACGAGGTGAACGGGGACGCATGCGGATCCGTCCGACCGGGGGCGCCCCCTGGAGGGAACGCCATCGTTCACTAAGTCCGAACCCTAGCGCTCTACTATTGTGAACGCAAGCGTTCCTTGCGGCGACTTGGGGCGCGTGCGCCCAGAGTCGGTCGGAGTCTCGAGTGGTCGGTGGTGGCAGCGGGTGGCGATGAAGCAGGAGCCGGTTCGGCCCGGCGAGGTGGAGCCTCCGGTCGTTCCCGCGCCGGTGGCCCGCCGGCGCGGGAAGGCGCTGGAGCAGGCGATCTTCGAGGCGGCCCTGGACCAGCTGACCTCGGGCGGCTTCGCGCGCATGACGATGGAGGGCGTGGCCGGCGCGGCGCAGACCGGGAAGGCCGCGCTCTACCGCCGCTGGTCGTCGAAGCTGGAACTCGCCCTCGATGCCTTGGCCTTCACCCTGCCGCCCACCACTGACATCCCCGACCTCGGCTCGGTCCGGGACGAGTTGCTGCGGCTCATGGGTGGCTACCAGAGCGCGATGGACTCCCGTGGCGGTGCGGCGATGCGGGCCCTGATGGCCGAGCTGGACCACGACCGCAGCGAAGTGGTGTCCGAGTTCGTGATGAACCGGGTCATCGGTCCGGCCCGCGAGGCGGTGCTGGCCGTGCTCCGGCGCGGGGAGCGGCGCGGCGACGTGCGCCCCGGCGGCGCCACCGAGCTGGCGGCCGACGTCGGGATGGCCATGCTGTTCTACCGGGAGAAGTTCGGCGGCTCCCCGGCGAGCCAGGACTTCACGGTCGACCTGGTCGACCAAGTACTGATGCCGATGATCCGACCGGCGGCGTGAGCGCCGCGCCCGCCGCCGTAGGGTGGGGAACGGCGGCGGTCCCGTCGCCCGGCGCTGCCCTGCCCGCCCCGTCCACCGCCCAGTCCAGCCGAGATGGATCACCTGACATGCCGTACCAGCCGCCGACCCACAGCGTCGAGCGCTCCCTGCGCCGGACGGGGGCGACCCTGGTGGTCGGCCTGGACGAGGTGGGGCGCGGCGCCTGGGCCGGGCCGGTGACGGTCGGTGCCGCGATCACCGGCCAGCGCCGACCGCCGGAGGGTCTGACGGACTCGAAGCTGCTCACGCCGCGCCGGCGCGAGCAACTCGCACCGGTGCTCGAGGACTGGGTCTCCGCCTACGCGCTCGGCGAGGCCAGTGCGCTGGAGTGCGACGAACTCGGCATGACGGCCGCGCTCCGGCTCGCGGCGACCCGCGCGCTCGAGGCGCTCCCCGTGCGGCCGGACGCCGTGATCCTCGACGGCAAGCACAACTACCTCGGCGGCCCGTGGCGGGTCCGTACGGTGATCAAGGGTGACCAGAGCTGCGTCTGCGTGGCGGCGGCCTCGGTCCTCGCCAAGGTGCACCGGGACCGGCAGATGGCCGAGCTGGCACCGGAGTTCCCCGCCTTCGGCTTCGAGGACAACGCGGGGTACCCGTCGCCGGTGCACCGGGCCGCACTGGAGGAGTTCGGCCCCACCGAGCACCACCGGCTCTCCTGGTCGTACCTGGACGCCCTGCCGCAGTGGAGCCACCTCAAGCGCTTCCGCGAACCGGACGGCGGGGAGCAGCTCACCCTGGGGTTCTGAGGTCCCGTCAGGAACGTTCCGGTGCGGCACGTTCCGCCGATCGAGGTGACGGCGTACCGTCCGGATGGTGGGGCGCCCGTGCGCACTCGATGGGCATTTGATAGATATCCGGGTATGCCTGTCTTCCCCGAGGAGCCGGAGATTCACGAGAGCATCCCGGGCCCCGGCGTTCCCTTCCCCCGCGAGTCGGACGCACCAGCCCCCAGAACGCCTGCCGCGAGCAGTGCTCGGCCGGCCCCCGTGAGCGGCGCGGTCCGCCCCGCCGCCGTCACCCCCGTACCCGGCCCCCGGCCCGGCCCGCCGCGACCGGCGCCGCGCCCCGGCCCGGCCCGCCCCGGCCCGCGGGGCGCCCAGGTCCCCAAGCCCGGGACGCGGTCGACACCGACCGGCCCGACGGTCCAACTGCTGCCTGCGCAGCCGGGTGCCGAGCTGGAACGGGCCGACGAGGCGGTGGACCTCCTGTTGGACTCGGGGCGCCCGCCCGGCGACGTGCTGGTGCTCACCAGTGGGAAGCCGCACCCGTGGCAGCAGCACGAGTCGTCCTTCGGTGAGGAGCGCTACTGGGCGCAGCTCGCCGAGGGCGGCGACGTCTTCTACGCGGATCTGGCCCTGACCCGGCCGGCCCGCCGCGAGGTGGTGGTGCTGGTGCTGGCAGCCACCGATGCCGGTCGTGCCGTGCTCGCGGTGGAGAAGGCCCGCGGCCACGCGGCTTCGCTGCTCCTGGTCTGCGGCGCGACGAGCGGGCTGACCGCGGAGTCGGTCGCGGGAGCCCAGCCGGTTCCGGTCTGACGCGCAGTCGGTGACCGGTCCCGGTCGCCAGGTCGACCATGCGCCTCGCGCGGACGCCGTGCGGGACTTGGTCGGCCTGGCCCTTTGACGTCGTGTCGTGCAGCCGGGCTGCGGGATCCGGTCGGCCGGTCCCGTGCGGTCGGCCCACCGGCCCCGGCGCTGGGTGCCAGGTGCGGCCCCCGATGGTTCACGGCGTCGCCGAGCTCGGCGCGGCCGTGGCTCAGTGCGCGGCCTGCCGCACCGTCTCCGAGCGCAGTTGCTCCGCGACGGCAGCGACGGCGCTCCAACCGCGGGTCGGGCGGACGAAGTCCGGTAGCGGGCGGATGGCGGGAGCCTCGCGGTTCGGGAGCTCGGAGACGGTGTGCACCGGCCGCTCCGCCCACGACCCCGAGTGCGGGGTGCGGCCCGAGCGGCCGTCACCGAAGACGTGCCAGCCGGCGGGCGTCAGCGAGACGTAGGCGCCGCAGCGCAGTCCGTGCAGCGAAGCGGCGTCCTGCAGCGCCCACATCCAGGCGCCGTCCTCCTCGGTCCAGCCGGGCACGCCCTCGCGGCAGTGCAGCAGGACCGCGGTGCGCCGCGGCGCGGCGAGCCGCAGGTCGTGCGGGGTCACCCGGCGCAGCAGGTCGAGCAGCGCGTTGCGGTGCTGCCAGCCGTCCGTGACGTGCGGTCGGGTGCTGACGGAGGCTGAGGCGACCACCCGGTGCTCGCAGTCCAGTACCGCGATCACGCTGGTGCCCGGCTGCGGGAGGTGGCGTTGCTGGAGGTCGGTGACCAGGTCGCGCGGGTCGCGCAGCAGCGGGATCCCGGCGTTGGCCCACCCCTCCAGGTCGACGAACCGCCCCGTGGCGTACGAAGGCTGACCTCGGTCGTTGCCGTGGATCATGGTCCTCCTTCCCGACCCGGAAAAATTCGCGGGCACGCGTGTACGCCGAACTCAGGTCCTGGGGACCAATGACTGGGTACGCTGCAATTCTCACGTCAGACGGCGCGGGCGGCAACGATGAAATGATGAATGCCGCCCGAAACCCGTGGATCTGCCGGATATATTCCCCGTATGGCGGAGAGTCGGCCGGGTGTGTCGCACCCGGGTGGCGCACTGCGGGCAGGTCATCGCCGATCCCACCCGCCCCACGGGTTCAGGCCTGTACCGCCAGGGCCAGTGGCAACACCGCCTCGGCACCTGCCCGGCGGAGCAGCCGGGCCGCCACGGTGACCGTCCAGCCGCTGTCGACGAGATCGTCCACCAGGAAGACCGGGCCGGGATTGGCCGCCAACACGCGCGCCAGCTCGTCCGGCAGGACGAGTGCGGACGCCAGCGCGCGCAGCCGCTGTGCGCTGTTGCTGCGTGCGCCGTAGGGCGGCTCGCCGTGGGCGTACTCGATCCGGCCGAGCAGCGGCAGCCGACCGACCTCCGCGATCCGGGCGCCGAAGCTGCCCACCAGCTCGGGTCGGCCAGCCGAGGACATGGTCACCACACCAACGGGGCGGGCCGTTCGAGCGCTCGGGCCCGCCCAGCCCTCGGGGCCGCGCGCCCAGTCGCTCAGGACGGTGACCATGGCGTCGAGCACGTCCTGGGGGACTGCCAGATCGGGAGCGCCCTCCGCGAGCACGGTGCGCAGCCGGCTGCCCCAGCCGATGTCGGAGAGCCGGCCCAGCGCGCGGCCGGCCAGTGCCTGTTCGTCGGCCGGGATCTTCCCCTTCAGCGGGATGCCCAGTGCCTCCATGCCCGTGGGCCAGAGTCGGCGCGGCTCGAAGGAGACTCCTGGACGGCCCAGGGCCGCACGGGCCGCGTCCAGCGTGGCGGCGGACACCTCCGGGGTGAACTTCCGGCCCGCGCAGTTGTCGCACCGGCCGCAGGGGGCAGCCTGCTCGTCGTCCAGCTGCAGGCGCAGGAACTCCATCCGGCAGCGGGAGCCGCCGGCGTACTCGCGCATCGCCTGCTGCTCGGCCGAACGGGCTCGCGCCACCTTGGCGTAGCGCTCGGTGTCGTAGGCCCACGACTCGCCGGTGGCCACCCAGCCGCCGCGGACCCGCCGGACGGCGCCGTCGACGTCGAGGACCTTGAGCATGGTCTCCAGCCGGGCCCGGCGCAGGTCCACCCGGGTCTCCAACGCCGCGGTCGAGAGCGGCCGACCGGCCTCGGCCAGCGCGTCGATGGTGCGCCGGACCTGCTCCTCCGGCGGGAAGCCCAGGGAGGCGAAGTAACGCCAGATGGCTTCGTCCTCGCGCCCCGGGAGCAGCAGCACCTCGGCCCGGTCGACACCGCGCCCGGCACGGCCGACCTGCTGGTAATAGGCGATTGGGGAGCCGGGAGAGCCGAGGTGCACCACGAAGCCGAGGTCCGGCTTGTCGAAGCCCATGCCGAGCGCCGAGGTGGCCACCAGGGCCTTGACCCGGTTGGCCAGCAGATCGGCCTCCGCGGTGCGCCGCTCCACGTCCTCGGTGCGACCGGAGTAGGAGGCGACGGCGAAGCCCCGGGAGCGCAGGAACTCGGTGACCTCCTCGGCGGCGGCGACCGTCAGCGTGTAGATGATGCCGGAGCCGGGGAGCTCGTCCAGGTGGTCCGCGAGCCAAGCCAGGCGGTGGGCCGGGTCGGGCAGGGAGAGGACGGACAGGGTCAGGCTCTCCCGGTCCAGCGGCCCGCGCAGCACCAGCGCCCGGCCGTCCGCTCCACTGGTACCGAGCTGCTCGGCCACGTCCTCGGTGACCCGCGCGTTCGCGGTCGCGGTGGTGGCCAGCACCGGGACGCCGGGGGAGAGGTCGGCCAGCATGGTGCGCAGGCGCCGGTAGTCGGGCCGGAAGTCGTGGCCCCAGTCGGAGATGCAGTGCGCCTCGTCCACCACGAGCAGGCCGGTGGCGGCAGCCAGCTTGGGCAGGACCTGGTCGCGGAAGTCGGGGTTGTTCAGCCGCTCCGGGCTGACCAGCAGGATGTCGACCTTGCCTGCCGCGATCTCCGCCTGGATCTCGTCCCACTCCTCGGGGTTGGCCGAGTTGATGGTGCGTGCGTGGATTCCGGCCCGGGCGGCGGAATCCACCTGATTGCGCATCAGCGCCAGCAGCGGGGAGACGATGACGGTCGGGCCGGCTCCGGTGGCGCGCAGCAGCGAGGTGGCGATGAAGTAGACGGCCGACTTCCCCCACCCGGTGCGCTGCACCACGAGCGCCCGCCGGCGGTCGACCACCAGCGCCTCGATGGCCGTCCACTGGTCCTCGCGCAGCGTGGCGGCGGGACCGGCCAGCTCGCGCAGCACGGCCTCGGCGCGGTGCCGGACGGCGGCGCGGTCGGGCGCCGCGGCGGGCTGGTCGTTCGGGTGCAGGCCGGAGGTGCTGATCGGCTGGTCCATGACCCCTATGTAACCCTGTCGGGCCGACACGGGGCGAACGAAGTGCGCGGCCTGTGGAAAACCGATCGGAGTGCGAGAGGAGATATCCACAACCCCGGGGTTATCCACAGGAATCCGCAGTCCTCTGCCGTGCGGGTGCGATCGGCCGCACTCTTCCGGCATGAACCACGACGACACCGCCGCCCCCACCGGCCGCAGCAGCTACCCGCTGCTGCGGATGCGGGGCCCGGCCGACATGGCCGCCATGCTTCCGTACCTGCTGGGCTTCTACCCGGACGACAGCATCGTCGCCGTCTCCCTGCACGGCGCGGCGCTCCAGCAGGTCGGCGCGATCCGCGTCGACATCCCTGAGGATCCGGCTACCTGGGCGCCGGTGGCCACCGAGGTGGCCACCACCCTGGTCGAGCTCTCCGCGCAGCGGGGCAAACCGGCGCAGGCGGTACTGCTCTACCTCTGCCGGGATCCGGAACCGGACGGGGCGGCGGCGATCACGGCGCTGCGCCCGCTCGCCGCCGAGTTGCTGCGGGCCTTCCGCGAGGCCGATCTGACGGTCAAGGAGTTGCTCTGCGTCTCCGCGGGCCGTTGGTGGTCCTTCCTCTGCGCCGATCCGGACTGTTGCGCACCGGAGGGGATCCCGGTGGAGACCACCCGCGACCCCCGCGCGGTGGTCGCGGCCGCGACCTTTGCCGGCCTCGCCCCGCGCGGCAGCCGCAAGGCGATCGCCGCCGGGCTCGCCCCGGTCGGCCCGCCGCAGGGCGAGCGGATCCGCCACGCGCTGGAGCGCCAGATGGCGCAGGTGGTCCGGGAGCTCGCCAAGCCGGACGGGCCGGCCCGGGTGATGCGGGCCAATGCCGAGCTGATCGCCCAGGCGATGGCCGAGTCCCGCACCGGACCGCCCCCGCTGGACGACGACCGGACCGCGAGGTTGATCGTCGCACTGCAGCACCGGGTCACCCGTGATCGCGGCGCGGAGTACGCCGAACCGGAGGAGCTGGCGGCCGCACTACGCCTCTGGCGGTTCCTCAGTCGGCAGTGCGTCGCACCCTACGAGGAGTACGCCAAGGCCCCGCTCACCCTGCTCGCCTGGACCTCGTGGTTGGCGGGGGACACCGCGACGAGCAGGGTCGCACTGGGCATGGCCCTGGAGCTCGACCCCGACTACACACTGGCCGAGCTGCTGTACCTGTCGCTCAACGGCGGCCTGCCGCCGGACGGCCTGCGGGAGATCATCCGCGCGGAGCGCGCTCGTCGGGCCGCCCAGGAGGCGGACCCGGAGGCCCGGGCGGCCACACCGGCGACCGCGGGCGTGCCCGACCGGGCGGATCCCGGTGCCTCGCCCACCGCAGCCGCACCGGTGCTGCCGCGGCCGGTGGACGAGGACGACGCCGGGGCGGGCTCGCAGCCGCCGGGACCGGAGCGCGCGGGGCCGGTTCCCGGGTCGCCGGGCTCGCGACAGCGGCAGGGTCCGCCCGACCCGGCGGACGATCGCGCCCGGCCGGCTGGCCCCTACAAGCCCGATCTGATCCACCGTCAGCGGGGTGGGGGAGCTCCACCGCCCCGCCCGCCCGTGCCCGGGGTCTCCGGGCCGGAGCCTGGCCGGCCGCCCGAGGGCCCGGAAGCGTCCGAGGAGTGCCAGCCCGGGGGCGGTCAGCCGTGGCTCCCGGCACGCGGCCGACCCGGTCGGTCGGCCAGGCGCAGCCGACACCGCAGGGCCGGCAAGAACGGCGATCGCACGATCGGAGGCTGCACATGAGAACCGGCAATCCGCGTCACCCCGCCCCGGTCGGGCGGCTGCAGCGCCCCGGGACCACCGGTGACGACCCGCCCGCCGGACCGGTCCCGCCCGTTCCTGCCGCTGCGCGGCGGCGGGAGCCGAGGTCGTCGGTCGGGCCGAGCCACCGTCCGACCGCTCGGCCCGCCGGGCCGTGGCCTGGTCCAGCAGTTCCCCGACGGTCGGAGCCGCCCGGCCCCGACCCGGAGTGCCTGCCCGCACCGGGTCGTGCCCGTGCCCGGGTGCGGCTCAGGGTCCGCAGGCAACCGCGGGCGCGGCGACAGCGGGCCGGCGCGCGCCGCCGACGGCGCGGGCGCCGGGGCGCCCGAGCCCCTAACCGGCTCGCCCCCACTTCGTCCCCAACCAACATCAAAAACAGTACGCGCCCCCACCCGAACAACCCGTCCACCCCCCCTACCCCCCCGAGACGC
>NZ_JBHYKG010000011.1:0-21658 GCF_042741245.1 Kitasatospora sp. NPDC058965 | reverse complement strand
CGGGGGGGGTATCTGGGCCCGCCGCCCCCGGGGGGCGCGGCGACGGGGGGCGGGGGCGCGCCGCCGCGGCCGGGGGCCCGGGGGCGCCCGCCCCGCTACCGGGCTCGCCCGCAGTGCTTCCGCAGCGAACTGCTACAGCTGACCGCGCACCATCCGGATCAGCCGGTCCAGCACCTGTCCGCCGCTGACTCGCAGACCGTCGTGCTCCCACTCGTTGGTCACCCAGGTGCGCAGGCCCCCCACGGCGTCGGCGGTTGCCAGCGAGTCGGCGGTGTCCACGTACATGTCGTCGTGGTAGACCGCCGCGGCCACCGGCACCTCGTTGGCGGCGAGCACCTGCGGCGCGTACAGGTCCGGCCAGTCCGTGCGGGCGGCGAGCAGTTCGGCGGTCTCGCGCAGCGGCCGCAGCGCGGGGTCGGTCTCGAACATCCAGGGGTAGATCATCTCGCCGGTGAGGCTGACCGGGCCGCTGCCCTTCAGCGCCAGCTCGGCGTCGAAGTCCGGGAACTCCGCCCGGACCCGTTGCGCCGCCCAGTCCGTCGGGCCGGCATCGACCGAGCGCTGCCCGTAGATGGACTCGTGCAGCACGGCGTACAGCGGTCCGTCGGCGAAGGAGAGCTTCGCCTGGACGGCGCCCAGGAACGTGTCGGACAGTTCGGGGCCGGAGGCGCCCCGGATCCAGGCGTCCTCCAACAGGTAGTGCAGCGCGTCCGAGCCGGTACCCGAGCCGAGCATCAGGCCGAGCGACTGGAAGGCCTGCACGGTGAGCACACCGCCGCCGGGCAACTGTGCGGGCGTCCCGACGAGGTGCTCCGCGATCTGCCGCACCGTCTCGACATCCTGCGGGTAGCGCGCGTAGTGGGCCGCGTTCTTCCGGGCCACTCGCGGATAGGCGACCCGGTAGACGTGGTCCGCACTGCTGCGCAGTCCGGGAAGACCGCCCGTCACCAGGGCCTCCCGCACCCCTTCCGGTGCCAGCGAAAGGTAGGTGAGAGTGCAGAACCCGCCGAAGCTCTGCCCGAGCACGGTCCACTTGCCGTCCTCGCCGAGCAGCCGACGGCGGATCAGCTCCGCGTCGCGCACGATCGAGTCGGCCCGGAAATGGGTCAGGTACTCCGCCTGCTCGGCGGCGCCGCCACGCAGCGGGAGGCTCTGCCGGGTGGCCGGGGTGGACCTTCCGGTGCCGCGCTGGTCCAACAGCAGCACCCGGTAGTCGTCCAGCGCCCGGTCCAGCCAGCTGTCCCGCCCCAACGGCCGACCGGCCCGTCCACCGGGGCCGCCCTGCAGGTACACCAGCCAGGGCAGGTCGGCGCGTTCCTTGCCGGCCGCGACCACCTCGCGGGCGTAGACCTCGATCTGCTCCCCGTCAGGAGCCGCGTGGTCGAGCGGGACCTGGAAGTGATGGTCGGTCAGGACGACGCCTGGCTGTCGGATCACGACGGACATCGGGCTCCTTGCACTGTGCTCGGCGCGGCGGGTGTCCGCGCGGTATCGGCTGCGCCGAGGCCGGGCACGTTGCCCGCACTGGTCACGGAATCCCGTCGGCGCCGACCTGGACACTTCCCGGTTCGGGCCGTGCCACCCGGGCACCGTATCCTGACGCCGGATGAGCGGCAGCGGCGCCGTACACCCGCGCGGGTCCTCGGCCGGACAGGCCGGTGCCAGGCAGCGACGGCAGCCGCCCCGGCGGTGCCGACCGCACCCGGGCCGGTCCGCTCGGCGGTGTGGCGTGACCTGCGCCCAGTGCGCCGCGTTCACTCTGGGGGGCACCACCGGGCTCACCGCCGTTGGCGATCCCGCCTCTGGGGGAAAGCCGCGCCGGGCGGTCCGGACCTGGCCTACCGTGATCCTGGCGCACTGCCAGGGAGCGAGCGGCCGAGCCCGCGCGCATTGGAGACCACCGACGGCAGTCACGGCACAACGGCCCGCGCTGCCGACCGACAGGAGGAGAACCCGGTGACGGCCAGCAGGCCACCGCAGACCGCGATGCCGACCGAGACGGTGGGTGGCACCCGTCCGGCCGCGCCGCCCAGGCCCGACTCGCCGTCGGGTACTCAGGGGCGGCCGACGGCCCAGACCCGCCGACTCCCCGCGTCCACGCACACCGACGTGCTCTGCGTGAACGCTCCGGCGATGGCGGCCTCCGGGCCCGACGGTCAGCTGCGCGGCGACGGGTTGCACGGGTTCTTCCGCTCCGGGGTGCGCGTGCTCAGCCGGATGGAGGTCCGGCTGGGGGGCGTCGAACCGTTGGCGCTGCAGGGCGACCTCTCCTCGGCCGTGCAGGCACGGTTCATCGGATCCGTCCGGATCCCCGGCGAGCTCGACCCCGACCCGGCGCTGACGGTGGAGCGGCTGCGCCACGCGGACGGCGCCGAGAGCGTCACCGTGCGCAACGCCGGCGGTCGTCCGGCCAGGATCCCGTTGGAGATCGCCCTGGGCACGGACCTCGGCAGCCTGGCCGAGGTCGGTGCCGGAGCCCGGCCGCCCGAGGTGCCGGCCCAGGTCCAGTCCGCCGGCCTGCGCTGGACCGGGCGCACGCACAGTGCGACGGTCACTGCTCGTCCCTCGCCGCACGCTGTCCTGGCCGGAGCAGGGGTGCTCCGCTGGGACCTGGAGCTGCAGCCGGGGGCCCGGTGGGCCGTGGACCTGCGGGTGGAGCTGGAGCCGCTGGTCGCTCCGGTGGTCCGTCCGGCGATCGGCCGCGGTGCCGGAGTCGCCGCACCCTGGACCGACCTGCGGGTCCGCTGCGACGACTCGCGGGCCGAACAGCTGCTGACCCGGTCGCTGGATGCCCTCGGCGGGCTCCTGCTGGCCGACGCCGACCGGCCCGCCGACCTCTACACGGCGTCCGGAGCCCCCTGGCGCTTCGGGCTCACCCCGTCGGACGCGCTCTGGGCCGCTCGGTTCACCCTGCCGCTGGGCACCCGGCTCGCCGGCGGCACGCTGCGCGCCCTGGCACGCCGCCAGCAACCGGCCGGCAGCGGCAGCCACGCGGAGGGGATCATCCCCGGGCCGCTGCGCCACGCGGGCCCCGAGCTGCCGCCGATCTGCACGGCCACCGAGGCCACCCTGCTGTTCGTCACCGTGCTTGCCGAGGCGTGGCGCTGGGGCATGCCCACCTCCGAGGTGGCCGAGCTCCTGCCGGTCGCCGAACGGGCACTGGCGGCCCTGCGCGCCTGCGCCGAGGCCGAACTCGTCGAAGGGTTCGTCACCGACCTGGGCCGGACCGGTGACGACCGCCCCGGCCAGGCACCGGCAGCCCGTTGCGAGGTGCAGGCCCAGGCCCACCGGGCCGCCCTGCAGGGGGCCGAGCTGCTCGACGCGTTCGGCCGCCCCGGCGCCTCCGCCTGGCGGGAGTGGGCGGAAGGGCTGCGCGGTCGGTTCCGGGAGCAGTTCTGGGTGGACGACCTCTCCGGTGGCCGCCCCGCCGCGGCCCTGGCGGCCGGCGGACGCCCGTTGACGGCGCTGACCTCCTCACTGAGCCACCTCCTCGATCCGGGCCTCGCCGGTGGCGGTTCGGCGCTGCCCGGTCTACTCGACCGAGAACAGGAGCGGATGGTCGCTCAACGCCTGGTCGCACCCGAGATGGACTGCGGCTGGGGGCTGCGGACGCTGAGCGCCAAGTCCCCCCGGTTCAACCCGCTCGGCCACCGCAGTGGGGCGGTGCGGATCCACGAGACGGCGCTGGCCGTGTCCGGGCTGGCCGCGACCGGTTACGAGAACGAGGCCGCGGCCCTGCTGGAGGGGCTGCTCGGCGCGTCGGAGACGTTCTCCGGACGGATGCCGGAGATGTTCGCCGGCGAGCAGCGGATGGCGAACTGTCCGCCGGTGCCGCATCCCTCCGCCTGCCGGCCAGGGGCCGCCTCGTCCGCCGCACTGGCGCACACCGTCATCGCGCTGGCGGGCGTCAGGCCGGACGTCCCGGCGAAGCGGGTCACCGTCCGCCCCGCGACCACCGCGCCGCTGGGCGAGCTGGAGCTGGCGGGCCTGCGGGTGGCCGGCGAGCCGTTCGCGGTGCGGATCAGCCGGATCGGCGTCGCCGTCGTGGAGGAGGCGTCCCCGGACCTGCTGCTCGGTAAGGACTGATCGCCGGTACACGGTCGGGTACGGGCGGGCGCTCGTGCCCACTGAGCAGGGGGCTGCTGACGCAGCGCCGACTCAGGCCCGCGCCCGCGCCAGCGCGGCCGTGGCACTGGCGCTCCAGCGTGCCCCGATGCCGAGTCCGGTCGATTCGATGTTTATCGTCAAAGAGACGACTATGATCGACCCCATGTCGCGCTATGACCCGTCGGCCTTCCCCCCGTTCGCAGTCACGGTCGACCTGGTGTTGCTGACGGTTCGGGAGCACGAGCTCTGCGCGCTGCTGGTACGTCGGGGCGAGCCGCCGTTCCAGGGTTACTGGGCCCTGCCCGGTGGTTTCGTGCGCCCGGACGAGGGGCTCGGCGAGGCGGCCTCCCGCGAACTGGCCGAGGAGACCGGGCTGCGCGCGCACTCCACCCCGGGGCAGGCGATGGCAGGCGCCCACCTCGAGCAGCTTGCCACCTACGGGCACCCGCAGCGCGACCCGCGGATGCGCGTGGTCAGCGTGGCCCACCTCGCGCTGGCACCCGATCTGCCCACGCCCAAACCGGGCGGCGACGCGCGGGGCGCCCGCTGGGCGCCGGTCAGCGAGCTGCTCGGCCCGGGACGGACGGACCGCGAGCCGCTCGCCTTCGACCACGAGCTGATCCTGGCCGACGGGGTCGAGCGCGCCCGCTCCAAGATCGAGTACTCCGCGCTGGCCACCGCTTTCTGCCCGGAGGAGTTCACCGTGGGTGAGCTGCGCCGGGTCTACGAGGCGGTGTGGGGCGTGGTGCTCGACCCGCGGAACTTCCACCGCAAGGTCACCGGGACCCCGGGCTTCCTGGTGCCCTCGGGCGGCACCACGACCCGTCAAGGCGGCCGTCCCGCCCAGCTGTTCAAGGCCGGCGGCGCGACCGTGCTGAACCCGCCGATGCTGCGCCCGGAGTCCTGACCCGGTCGGCCCGCCGCCGGTCAGCGGACCACCTCCGACCCCTGTCCCCTGATCGAGTGAGCGGGGCGGGTGAGTTGTCCGCACCGCGCCACGCAATGCCCGAAATCTCCTGATGCTCCGCCTAGGGTGCTGAATCCGGAGCGGCCACGCCGCCAGGGCAGCCGAGCACGCGGGAGCAGCCAGTGATGATCCAGGCCAGTGGGCTCACGAAGGTCCATCGCCGTGGCCGCCCGGCCCTGCTCGACCTCGGGTTCGATGTCAGACCGGGTGCGGTGACCGTGCTGCTGGGGCCGGAGGGGGCCGGCAAGACCACCGCGCTGCGGCTGATGCTGGAGCTCGAACGCGGTGCGGGCGTGACCCTGTTCGACGGCGTCACCTACCGGAAGCTGCGTCAGCCCGAGCGGGAGGTGGGCGTCGTACTGCCCGCCGAGCACCGCCGCGCCGGCAGCCCGGGCCGTACTGCGCGAGCGCACCTGCGGATGCTCGCCGCCGCCGTCGGTGTCCCCGCCCGTCGGGCCGAGGAACTGCTGGAGCAGACCCGCCTCGCCACCGTCGCCGACCACCGGCTCCGGTCGTTCTCACCCGGCATGACCCGCCGGCTGGAGCTGGCCGTGGCCCTGCTCGGCGACCCGAACACGCTGTTCCTCGACGCGCCGACCGACGGTCAGTCACCCCGCAACGTCGAGTGGCTGCACGCCTTCGTCCGAGCCTTCCCCTCGGGGGGCGGCTCGGTGCTCGTCACCACGCGCAGTCCGCAGGAGGCGGCACTGCTCGGCGACCGCGTCGTGACCCTGGACGACGGTCACCTGGTCGCCGATCAGCCGATCGCCGAGTTCCGACGCACCCGGCTGCACCCCGAGGTGGCGGTCCGCGGCCCGCAGATGGCCCGGCTCGGGGACTTGCTGCTGGCCGAGGGCGCCATGGTCCGGTCGGACGGCAGTGCGGGGATCGCCGTCAGCGGACTGGGGCGCACCGAGATCGGCGAGTTGGCCTACCGCCACGGCATCCTGCTGCACGAGCTCGCCGACCGGGTGGTCGAGCAGCCGGCACCACGTGCCCCCCGCCCCGCCGCGGTCCCGGCTGCGGCGGTGCCGACGGTGCAACTGCGCAGAGTGCCCCGCGGTGGCCCGGCGGAGCAAGGCGTACCCGCGCAGCCCGCCGAGGTGGCCCCGGGGGTGGGGAGCACGGCCGTGGGGAGCACGGCCGTCGGTGCGCGTGAGCGGATCGTGACCGCGACACCGGCCGGGGTCACCGGTGTGGGCTCGGACGGCGAGCAGGCCGGGCCGGTCGGCGCGACGGTCGCAGCCGGACCGGTGGTCACCTCGGAGCATGAGGACGCCGCGGCCCTCCGGGACGAGCGGGACGGGTTCGCGCGCCACGCTTACGCCGAACCGGCCGGTGCCACCACGCTCGTGGGTTCGGCGTCGGGTCCGGCGTCGGGTCCGGCGTTGGTGCCGGGGCCCACCGAACCGGTGGCGGACCGGACGGCGGCCACTGCCCCGGTGCTCGACGCGACCGGGCCTGTCGGGGCGTCATCCGCCGCGTCCGAACGTGCGCCCGTCGCTGGGTCGGCGCCCGCACCGGTCCACCCCGCAGTGCCCGAGCCGACGGCAGAGCTCAGCCCGGCAGCTACGGCCGCCACAGCTACAGAGCTCGCGCCGCACCTCGTGCCACACCTCCCGTACGAGCCGGAAGGCGCGTCGGGGCTCAGGTCGGCACCGCAGTCCGGTCCCGCGGTGGAGTTCGCGTCGCAGCTCGTGAGCGCATCAGAGTTCGTGCCGCAGCCCATGGCGCAGCATGTCCCCGCACCCGAGTTCGCGCCTGCGCGGGATCTGGTGTTCATGCCCGAGCTCTGGCAGGGCTCCGAGCCCGGTCAGGCCCCGACTCAGCCCCCTGGGCTCGACCTCGACGCCGGGCTCACGCCGCAGCAGCTTCCGCAGCCCGCGCCAGTGATCGGTCCACCAGCGCCCGCGCCCGGACCGGGCCCGACCCCCACGCCCACCGCCGCCCTCTCCGGTACCCCCGACCCTGCCGACCTCGGCGGCTGCACCGACTACGCCGACTACGCCCGCAGCACCGACTTCGCCACTCCCGCTTCGGTCCCCGAGCCCGAGTCGGGCCTTCCCCCGGCGCAGGTCGCCGAGCCGCTCGCAGGCCCTCCTCGCGACCGGCTTGCGGCCTTCCTCGGCGTCGCGTCCCTGCCGGACACCGCACTGGCCGCCGACCCGACTCACCCCGCCGACCCGACCCACCCTTCCCACGCCCAGCCCACCCTCCCCGACTCGCCCACCCCACTCACCCTCCCCGAATCGCCCACCCCGCCTGCCGAAGCCGGCTACCCCACCCCGCCTGCCGAAGCCGGCTACCCCGCCACCACCGACCCGACCACCTCCACCCCGCAGCCCCTGACCGGGCCCGACCACTGGAACGGGTGACCCCGTGCGCGTACTCGCCTACGAAGGCCGGCGCCTCCTCGGCCTCCGCTCCACCTGGCTGACCCTCCTCGTCGCCCTGGTGGCCCAGGTCGCCCTGACAGTGCTTCAGGCCCGCCGACTCGCCCCGCAACCGTTGCCCGTGGCCGACGCCGTCCGCCTGGTCAGCGCGACCGTGCCGGTCCTCCCGGTTCCGATCGCCGCCCTCGCAGTCGGCCTGCTGGGCGCCCTGGCCGTGGCGCACGAAGTGCGCCACCCCGGTCGGGTGGCCGCCCACGTCCGCTACGCGGCCCGGGTGCGCCTGCTGCTGGCCAAGCTGGTCGTGCTCAGCGCGGTTGCCGGGGCCTTCGCCGTGCTCTCGCTGGTGGCGGACGCGTTGGCGATCCGGTTCGCCGCCTCGTCCGGCGAGGCCGTGTCCCGCTTCTTCGTCCCCGGCGCGCTGCGTGCCGATCCGCGCTCGGTTCCGGTGCTGCTCGCCTTCGCCGCGTTGGTGGTTGCCGCGGGCTGGGCCGGAGTGCTGGCCGCTGCCCTGACCCGCAGCGCGGTTGCCGGAGTGCTGCTGCTCTGTGCCCTGCCGACGTTGGTCGACCTGGCGGCCGGCTCGGTCGCCCTGCGGCACCTGCCTGCCGCGGCCCGGCTGCGGAGCCCCGGTTCGCCGTGGTCGGCATGGCTGGACCCGGCATCCGTCGACCTCGGCGCCGGGCACGGCAGTGCGGCACTCGCGGCCACCGTGCCGACGCAGCTCAGCCAGAGCCTGGTCACCGTGCTGGTGCCTGCCGCGCTCCTCCTGGTCGGCTGCCTGGTGGCCCAACTGCGCCGCCGCTCCTTCTGAACCACGCCGACTGAGCGGATCACCCGGCCACCCCCACCGGATCACCCCCGCCTGACCGCACCCACCGGTCAGACCGGCTGCCGGCACTGGCTGCTCGTACCGGCTCGGCAGACCGACTGCTCGCACCGGCCCAGCAGACCGGCCGCTCGCACCGGCCCAGCAGACTGACCGGACCCATTGAACCCACTGGACCCATCAGACCCGCCGGTCCCGGCCGGCCGGTCAAGCCCACCAACCCGGACGCCCCTCCCCGAAAACCACCCCGTCGCCCGCTCCGAGGCGCATCCCCGCAGTCCCCTGCGGACCCCACCCGCCCCACCGACCGTCAGGTCCCGCCCGCCCTGCGTCCCCTCCTGACCTGGTCCTTTCCAGGTCCACCGGCCCTGTTCGCCGCCACCCCACCGGGGAGCGACAACACCGGTGCGGGAACGGCCATTTCTGCCTGATAAGAAGTCAATGATCCAGCCACGGGCGATCACCCTTTCGTGTGCTTTTCACGAGAATCCTCAAGCCGCGCGCGCCGATCGCCGACAAAGGACGTGTGAGTACCCTTGCGCACCCCACCATGACCGTCGCCCGCACCGCCGAGGCCGCTGCGCCCGGCGCTGCGGAGCTCGACCGCTTCTCCTACGCCGATCGGCCGACCCCGCCCGTCCCCCGATGGGAGGGGGCCGAGAGCGATCTCGCCCGGGTCGGTCGCAAGACCACCAGCAGCCGCGGCCGCGGCCTGCACGGCCAGCTGGTCCAGCAGCTGGGCCAGATGATCGTCTCCGGCGACCTGGGCGCCGACCGCCCGCTGGTGCCGGAGGAGATCGGCCAGCGCTTCGAGGTCTCCCGGACCGTGGTCCGCGAGTCGCTGCGCGTGCTGGAGGCCAAGGGCCTGGTCAGTGCCCGCCCCAACGTCGGCACCCGGGTGCGCCCGGTGGGGGACTGGAACCTCCTCGACCCCGACATCATCGAGTGGCGCGCCTTCGGCCCGCAGCGTGAGGAGCAGCGCCGGGAGCTGTTCGAGATGCGCTGGGCGATGGAGCCGCTGGGCGCCCGGCTGGCCGCCGGCCACGGCCGCGAGGACATCCAGCAGCGGCTCACCGAGATGACCGAGATCATGAGCCACGCGGCGGCCCAGGGCGACCTGATCACCTTCTCGCGGGCCGACGGCGAGCTGCACTCGCTGGTCCTGCAGCTGGCCGGCAACCGGATGCTGGAGCACCTGTCGGGCATCGTGGGCGGCGCGCTGCAGGTCAGCGGCGGTCCGGCGACGGCGTGCGAGCGGCCCTCGGACGCCTCGGTGAGCATGCACACCCGGCTGGTCGACGCGATCGCCGCCGGTGACGGTGCCGCGGCCGAGGCGGCCATGCGTACGCTGCTGACCGTGCACCCGGACGTCGAGCACGCCGTGCCCGCGCCGCGCGAGCACTGAGCGGAGTCGACCACGGAACCGCCGGACCTGAGCAGAGCCCTCCGGAGGCGCGCGCCCCAGCGGCCGCGACCGACCCGGAGGGCCCGCCGTCATGACGGTCGCGGCGGCCGACGGGGAGGCGTGTGACCTGTGCCACGGACGGCATGCGTAACACTTGGGGAGCGGCAGCGATGTGTACGGAGCGGAAGCAGCTCCGGAATACCCGCGCCATGTCAGAATGCTGTGTTGGTCTGCGGCGCTGCTGCCGTCCCACAAACCCAGCGTCCTGCAAACCCAGTCCTCAAGTCCGAGCCGGTCGGAACCGCCACGTGCCTGCGGTGCGTGCTCCTTCCTCGCCCTCTCGGGCGGTCCGGTACGGGTTCGAGTCCACTCTTCGTCCGAGAGGTTGTTCGTGTCGGCCAGCACTTCCCGTTCGCTCCCCCCCGAGATCGCCGAGTCCGCGGCCCTGCTGGCGCTCATCGAGCGGGGCAAGGCCCAGGGGCAGATCGCCGGTGACGACGTGCGTCAGGCATTCGAGGCGGACCAGATCCCGGTCACCAAGTGGAAGAACGTCATGCGCAGCCTCAATCAGGTGCTGATTGAGGAGGGCGTCGACCTCATGGTCAGCGCCGCCGAGCCGTCCGCGGCCAAGCGCAAGAGCGTCGCTGCCAAGAGCCCGACCAAGCGCACCGCCACCAAGGCGGTCACCACCCGTACCCCCGCCGCGCCCACCAAGCCGCCGGTCCGGATCGCTCCGGCCGCCACCGTGGCCCCCGCCGCCGTGGCGTCGGTCACCACCGTCACCTCGGTCACCGTGGAGGCTCCGCTGGACGCACCGGGGGACAACGAGCCGAGCGCCGCGGCTGCCAAGAAGGTCGCCGCCCCCGCCGTGGCCAAGAAGGCCGTGGCCAAGAAGGCCGCCGCTCCCGCCAAGAAGACGGCCGCGAAGAAGACCGTCGCCGGCAAGTCGGAGAAGGGCGAGGAGGAGCTGCTCAGCGACGAGGAGCTGCTCGAGGACGTGGCGCTGCCCGCCGGCACGAAGGCGGAGGGCGAGGCTGCCGAGCCCGAGGAGGAGTCGGAGGGCTTCGTCCTCTCCGACGACGACGAGGACGACGCGCCGGCCCAGCAGGTCGCCGTCGCCGGTGCCACGGCCGACCCGGTCAAGGACTACCTCAAGCAGATCGGCAAGGTCCCGCTGCTCAACGCCGAGCAGGAGGTCGAGCTCGCCAAGCGGATCGAGGCCGGCCTGTTCGCCGAGGACAAGCTGAGCCAGGCCGACAAGCTCGCCCCCAAGCTCAAGCGCGAGCTGGAGATCATCGCCGAGGACGGCCGCCGCGCCAAGAACCACCTGCTGGAGGCCAACCTCCGCCTGGTGGTCTCGCTGGCGAAGCGTTACACCGGCCGCGGCATGCTCTTCCTGGACCTGATCCAGGAGGGCAACCTCGGTCTGATCCGTGCGGTCGAGAAGTTCGACTACACCAAGGGCTACAAGTTCTCCACCTACGCGACCTGGTGGATCCGCCAGGCGATCACCCGCGCGATGGCCGACCAGGCCCGCACCATCCGCATCCCGGTGCACATGGTCGAGGTCATCAACAAGCTGGCCCGCGTCCAGCGCCAGATGCTCCAGGACCTGGGCCGCGAGCCCACTCCGGAGGAGCTGGCCAAGGAGCTCGACATGACCCCCGAGAAGGTCATCGAGGTCCAGAAGTACGGCCGCGAGCCGATCTCGCTGCACACCCCGCTCGGCGAGGACGGCGACAGCGAGTTCGGTGACCTGATCGAGGACTCCGAGGCGGTCGTCCCGGCCGACGCGGTCTCCTTCACCCTGCTCCAGGAGCAGCTGCACTCGGTGCTCGACACCCTGAGCGAGCGCGAGGCCGGCGTGGTCTCGATGCGCTTCGGCCTGACGGACGGTCAGCCGAAGACGCTGGACGAGATCGGCAAGGTCTACGGGGTCACCCGTGAGCGCATCCGCCAGATCGAGTCGAAGACCATGTCGAAGCTGCGCCACCCGTCGCGCTCCCAGGTGCTGCGCGACTACCTGGACTGATCGAGCGAGCTCGACACCTCACCGGAAGGCCCGGGCGGATCCACCGCCCGGGCCTTCCGGCATCCCGGCGCAACCGCCCGCCCGCGCCTGCCTGCCGGCGCCCCCGACCCGTTGGCGCTCTCCGCCCCGGCCATCCGCTCGCCCCGGACCCCTCCGCCCGGACCCTCCGCCCCGGACTTCCTCATCCCGGCACCGTCCGCCGCACGTCCCGGGGCGCCGCATGTCGCCCGACCGCGTCCCTCGTCCGGGTGGTTGGACGTCAGATGACGAGCACTCAGGGTGAGTTTCTGACTACGCTGTGGCGGTTGCCCGATGTCGAATGCTCGGAGTGCCCTGTGATGTCCGTCTCGTCCGTTCCGTCCGGTCCCGGCATCCGTCGAGCCTTCGGCGTGCTCCCCGCCGGCCGTCGGCGGGTGGCCGCGCTGGCACTGCTGGCCGTGCTGCCCGGTGCCGTGGTCTCGCTCGGGGCTCCCCAAGCCCGGGCCGACCGACGGATCGTGGGTGGCTGGGCGGACAGTGCGGTGCAGCGCCCCTGGATGGTCGCGGTGGCCAGTCGGGCCCAGTTCGGCGACGCCCGCTCCGGGCAGTTCTGCGGCGGCACCCTGGTGGCGCCCACGAAGGTGGTCACGGCGGCCCACTGCTTCTTCGACGAGCGCACCGGTCGGCAGACGGACCGGCCGGGCCTGGCCGTGGTGGTGGGCCGGACCGATCTGAGCACCCGCACGGGGGCCGAGGTTCCGGTGGCCAACGTCTGGATCCACCCGCAGTACTCGTTCGACGACAACATGCAGGATGTGGCGGTCCTCACGCTCGACAGCCCGCAGGATCCGCGGGGGGTGCTGCCGATGGTCGGCCAGGACGAGACGGGGCCGTACGCGCCCGGCACGGCGGCCCAGGTCTACGGCTGGGGCGACACCACCGGTCGGGGGAGCTACGCCACCACGCTGCACGGGGTCCAAGTGCCGATCGTGGCTGACTCGGTGTGCGCGCGCGACTACCCGGGCGGGCCGGACGGCGCCTTCGATGCCCGCGGCATGGTCTGCGCCGGCGAGGCGCAGGGTGGCAAGGACGCCTGCCAGGGGGACAGCGGCGGCCCGTTGGTGGTCGGCGGGCGCCTGGTGGGGCTGGTCTCCTGGGGCACCGGCTGCGCGGAGGCGAGCCACCCGGGTGTCTACACCCGGCTGGCGGCGGTCGCCGATGCGGTCAATGGCCAGCTGTAACAGGCCGGTTACGCACGGCGCCCGGGTACGACGCCGGGCGACAGGCTGTGCAGCCTGTCGCCCGGTGGCCGGCCCGCAAGGGCCGACCTCAGCGCGTCAAGGAAACGCCGAATGCTCAGCGCTCGTCGCTGGCGGCCGAGGCCGTCGTGGTGGCGAGACGACCACTCTCGTCCTGTATCTCCACGGCGATCTTCTTGAGCTCCGGCTCGAACTTCCGCCCGTGGTGGGCGCAGAAGAGCAGCTCTCCGCCGCTGGCCAGCACGACGCGCAGGTAGGCCTGGGCGCCGCAGCGGTCGCAGCGGTCAGCCGCGGTGAGCGGGCTCGCAGGTGTCAGAACAGTAGTCACGTCGCCTCTTCTCTAGCTCGACGAGCTGTCGTACCAGGGTCAACATCCAACCAGGCCGAAAACGTTCCCGCTCGTGGCTTTTCTTCTTTGAGGATTCTGCTGTGTTGATGAGGACGTGCCCCGGGTGCCGGTGGTTCATGCGTGCCGGAAACCGCGAGCTGTCTATCACTCGAACGCATCTTCGAACTGTTGTCCGAGGGTGGGCGTAGCATAATCCCCTACTGGGTTGGAGCATAAGCCCCGTCCCGAGCACCGGTAGCCTGCATCCCAGCAGCTCCAGCGCTCGCGGCCGGTTCGACGGTCCGCCAGGACCCGTCGGGCGGGGGCGAGATGGGGCTCCCGCACGGCGAACCGGGCGCGGCCCGTGTTCGCGCAGCGCGTACAAGCCACAAGCCGGGGCAGCAGGTGCGACGGCCGATCGGCGAGCGGGCGCGGGGCCGTAGCGGGGGTGCGTCCGACGAGGAACGCCGCCGGACCGAGTCAGGAAGTCACTTAGGAGGAGTGCACCGCGTGAGTGCCGAAACGACCGTGCCGTCCGCCCTGCGCGCCGCGGAGGACGGCTCCAACTACACCGCTCGGCACCTGCTCGTCCTGGAGGGGCTGGAGGCGGTCCGCAAGCGGCCCGGCATGTACATCGGTTCGACCGACAGCCGCGGTCTGATGCACTGCCTCTGGGAGATCATCGACAACGCGGTGGACGAGGCGCTCGGCGGCTTCTGCGACCGGATCGACGTGCTGCTGCACGACGACGGCTCGGTCGAGGTCCGCGACAACGGCCGTGGCATCCCGGTCGACGTGGAGCCCAAGACCGGCCTGTCCGGCGTCGAGGTCGTGATGACCAAGCTGCACGCCGGCGGCAAGTTCGGCGGCGGCTCCTACGCGGCCTCCGGCGGTCTGCACGGTGTCGGTGCCTCGGTGGTCAACGCGCTCTCCGCGCGGCTGGACGTGGAGGTGGACCGCAACGGCCACACCCACGCGATCAGCTTCCGCCGCGGCACCCCCGGGATCTTCACCGAGCTGAGCCCGGACGCCCCGTTCGACCCGGCCAGCGGCCTGACCCGGACCCGCAAGGTGCCCAAGACCCGCACCGGCACCCGGATCCGCTACTGGGCCGACCGGCAGATCTTCCTCAAGGAGGCCAAGCTCTCGCTGGAGACCCTGCACAACCGGGCCCGGCAGACCGCCTTCCTGGTCCCCGGCCTGACCATCGTGGTGCGTGACGAGCGGCGCACCGAGAGCGAGCAGGTCGACGAGACCACCTTCCGCTACGACGGCGGCATCGGGGAGTTCTGCGAGTTCCTGGCGCCGGACCGGGCGGTCTGCGACGTGCTCCGGCTGCGCGGCGAGGGCACCTTCAAGGAGACCGTCCCGGTGCTGGACGACCTCGGTCACATGACCCCGACCGAGGTCACCCGCGAGCTCGGGGTGGACATCGCGCTGCGCTGGGGCGCCGGTTACGACACCACCCTGCGCTCCTTCGTGAACATCATCGCCACCCCGAAGGGCGGCACCCACGTCACCGGCTTCGAGCGCTCGCTGGCCAAGACGGTCAACGAGGCGCTGCGCGCGACCAAGCTGCTGCGGGTGGCCGAGGACGACGTCACCAAGGACGACGCGACCGAGGGCCTGACCGCCGTGGTCACGGTCCGGCTGGCCGAGCCGCAGTTCGAGGGGCAGACCAAGGAGGTGCTCGGCACCTCCGCCGCCAACCGGATCGTGGCCGCGGTGGTCGCCCGTGAGCTCAAGGCCTTCCTCGCCTCGACGAAGAAGGACGAGAAGGCCCAGGCCCGCGCGGTGCTGGAGAAGGTGGTGGCCGCCGCCAGGACCAGGGTGGCGGCGCGTCAGCACAAGGAGGCGCAGCGTCGCAAGACCGCGCTGGAGACCTCCTCGCTGCCCGCCAAGCTGGCCGACTGCCGCAGCGACGACGTGGACCGCAGCGAACTGTTCATCGTCGAGGGAGACTCGGCGCTGGGCACCGCCAAGCTGGCCCGCAACTCCGAGTTCCAGGCGCTGCTGCCGATCCGCGGCAAGATCCTCAACGTCCAGAAGGCCTCGGTCTCGGACATGCTGAAGAACGCCGAGTGCGCGTCGATCATCCAGGTCATAGGGGCCGGCTCGGGGCGGACCTTCGACATCGACCAGGCCCGCTACGGCCGGGTGATCTTCATGGCCGACGCCGATGTGGACGGCTCGCACATCCGCACCCTGCTGCTCACCCTCTTCCACCGCTACATGCGCCCGATGGTGGAGCAGGGCCGGGTGTTCGCCGCGGTGCCGCCGCTGCACCGGATCGAGCTCACCAACCCCAAGCGCGGCCAGGAGAAGTACCACTACACCTACTCGGACGCCGAGCTGCGCCGCACCCTGCTGGAGTTCCAGGCCAAGGGGATGCGCTGGAAGGACCCGGTGCAGCGGTACAAGGGCCTCGGCGAGATGGACGCGGACCAGCTGGCGGAGACCACCATGGACCCGCGCTACCGGATCCTGCGCCGGATCAACCTGGGCGACCTGGACGCCGCCGAGCAGGTCTTCGACCTGCTGATGGGCAACGACGTGGCGCCGCGCAAGGAGTTCATCGTCGACTCGGCGGCGACCCTGGACCGGTCCCGGATCGACGCCTGACCGAGGTCCGACGGCGCGCCCGGCCCGACCGGAGCGCCGGACCTCGACCGGCCGAGACCGGGTCTCGGCCGGGTCTCGGCCGGTTCGAAGGGGGCTCTCCACCCACGGGTGGAGAGCCCCCTTCGCGTTGAATCAACCCTGGAGCCGATCAGCTGACACCCGCCGATCCGTAGCGTCGTCACTGTCAGAAACCCCTCCGATTCGGGACGGAGCAGTCCGATGACCGGCCTCGTGAACATCCTCGCCATCCTCGCGGTCACCGCCCTCGTGGTCAGCCGCCAGTTCCAGGCCCGCAAGCTCAACACCGATCGCCGGTTCTGGCTGCTGCCGCTGATCCTCGCCGCCGTCGCGCTGCACGGCCCCTCACTGATCGACCCGAAGCACCAGGCGGCGGCGATAGCCCTGCTGGTCGTCTCGGCGCTGGTGGTGATGGCGATGGGCTCCGTCTGGGGCTGGACGGTCCGGCTCTGGCGGGACAGCGAGGGCTCGGTCTGGGCGAAGGGCACCAAGGCAACCGTGGCGGCCTGGACCGGACTGATCGTCGTCCGGATCGGTCTCTACGGGCTCGGTACCGGTCTGCACATCCACCAGAGCAGCAACGCGCTGCTGCTGACCCTCGGTGTGCTGCTGCTCACCCGCGGCGTCGTGGTCAACTGGAGGGCCCGTAGCCTGGACGCCCCGCAGCCCCTGACCGTGGCCGGCTGAGGTACCGCGCACCGTGGAAGGACCGTCCGTGCAGTTGGAGACCTGGACGCGCTGGCCCTCGCGGGAGGCGCTCGACCGTGAGCAGCGCTCCCGCCCGGGGCTGGTGCTCTCGTTCGCCGGGCGCTTGGCCCTGGTGCTGACCGTGCTCCTGGGCACGGTCACCAGCAAGCAGTTCACGGGTGCGGCGGCGGTCGTCTCCATGGTCATCCTGGCGGCCACGATCCTGCTCTTCACCGTGCTGTTCCGCACCAGTCGGCAGCACCGGATCGGGTGGTCGCTGGCGGCCGCCTCCCAACTGATCGTGCTGGCCCCGATCGCCCACCGGGTCGGCGCCGAGACGCTGGCGAACCTCATCTGGTGCGGCCTCGCGGTGGTCGCCCTGATCCGGTTCCCGATGGTGGTGGCGGTGCCGACCTGCGCCGCGGCGCTGATCTCCTACGCGGTGGAGAGCGGCGACAGCTACCTGGCGCTGGTGGCCACCGTGGTCGGTCTCGGACTGCTCGGCTACCTGATCCGGCTGGACGCCGAGGCCAGGGGCACCGCCCTGCGCCTGCTCCAGCAGGAGCGGGCGGCCCGGTCTGCGGAGGCGGAGAGCGCGGCGCTCGCCGAACGGGCCAGGATCGCCCGGGAGATCCACGACGTCCTCGCCCACAGCCTCTCGGCCCAGTTGGTCCACCTGGAGGCCGCCCGGCTGATGTTGGACGGCGGAGCCGAGCGGGAGCAGGTCAAGGAACGCGTGGTCGCGGCCAGGCGGATGGCCCAGGAGGGGTTGATGGAGACCAGGCAGGCGCTTTCCGCCCTGCGGGGCGAGTTCACCGCGGTCGGAGAGTTCCTGGTCGAGCTGACCAGTCGGGAGCAGGTGCCGCTCACCGTGACCGGGACCCCTCGCCCGCTGGCGGCGGAGGTCGGCCTGGCGGTCCGCAGGACGGCTCAGGAGGCGCTGACCAACGTTCGGAAACACGCGCCGCGGGCCGGGTGCACGGTGGAACTGCGCTACCTGGACGGTGAGGTGGAGTTGGAAATCCGCAACGCGGCGGCGCCGGCCGCCCCGGTGTCGGCCGAGCTGGCGGAGAGCGGTAGCGGGTACGGTCTGCTGGGGATGCGGGAGCGGGCCGAACTCCTGGGCGGCAGCCTGCAGGCCGGGCCGGACGGGGACGGTTGGCTGGTCAGACTCCGACTGCCGGATTGACGGATCGCCGGTCACCGAGAGGCCGTTCGCTCCGCCTCCCCATGGACGGGCACGATCAGCAGAGGAGCAGGACGGCCGAATGAGCGAGCCGAGCGGTACCCCAGCAGCGGCGGCGGCCACCCGGGTACTGGTCGTCGACGACCAGACCGTGGTCCGCGAAGGGATCGTGATGCTGCTCGGTCTGTTGCCGGGGATCGAAGTGGTGGGTGCGGCCGCGGACGGCGAAGAGGCTGTCCAGTTGGTCGCCCAACACCGGCCGGACGTGGTGCTGATGGACCTGCGGATGCCCCGCTGCGACGGAGTGGAGGCGACCCGGCGGATCCGGGCCGAGCATCCCGGCACCGAGATCGTGGTGTTGACCACCTACGCGGACGACGACTCGCTCTTCCCGGCGCTGCAGGCCGGCGCCCGGGGCTACCTGACCAAGGATGCCGGAGCGGAGGAGATCGCCAAGGCGATCGCGGACGTGCGTGCCGGAGCGGCGGGCCTGTCACCGCAGGTCCAGCGCCGCCTGTTGGAGCGCCTGGCCGGGCCGCTCGGTGGCGGACCCGCGGCTGCGTCCGCCACCGGGGCCGGAGGCGCCCCGCAGGCCACGACCGGCGGTACCGCTGCGGTTGCCCCGGTTCCCCCGGCACCAGGTGTCTCCCCGGCTGGTCCCGCCCCTGGCACCGCACCGGTGGCCCCCGGTTCCCCGCGCCGGCGCCCCTACCAGGCGCAGGAGTTGCCCGACGGTCTGACGGTCCGTGAGGCCGAGGTCCTCACCCTGATCGCCGAGGGGTTGTCCAACACCGAAATCGCCGCTGCCCTCTTCGTCAGCCCGGCCACCGTGAAAACACATATCAACAACCTCTTTGCCAAGACAGCGGTAAGAGATCGTGCACAAGCGGTCAGTTATGCGTTTCGCCATGGTCTGTTTCGGAGTTCGCAAACAGACTGATACCACCACATCGAGTGAAACTCCTGGCCGAACGCCGCAAATCGGTTTTTGACGGGCCATCATGGAACCCGTCAGGGCGCCGTCGGTACGCCGAATGGATCTTCGGGGCGGGCTGTCCGGAAGTGCGGGTGCCGATACCCGACGCCCCACCATCGGTGGTGCCTCCCGGCCAGGAGCAGCATTGGCACAGCACGAAGTCACCGGACCGGTCGGTCCGGCGCCCCGCCGCGGGCAACGGTTCGACTGGTGGCCCGCCCCCAACATGGCCGGTCCGCTGGAGGCAGTACGGCGCCAAGCGGGCGGTCGGGCGGCTGCGAAACGGCCGGCCGGTCCGGAGCAGCGATCAGTGCGCGGCGGCGGAGCCCAGAGCGGGCGGCCGGCCCACCTCCCGGCGCAGTCGGCACCCCGGTCGGGTTCGGAGAGGGACCCGCAGTCGGCGTCCGGCCCGCAGGGCGGCGGTACCGCCGATCCGCGCGGGGCCCAGTATGCGATGCCACACTCCGGTCCGTACGACGGCGCCACCGATCGTCCGTTCGGCAGTGCCATCAGTGACCCGTACGCCGGCACCGTCCCCCACCAGCAGGACAGCACCGCCGGCCACCAGTACGGCACCGAACTCGCCGGTGAGTTCGAGGTGCTGCTGACCGAGCAGCAGGAGCAGGCGGCGGCCGAGGTCTACCGGGGGGTCCAGCACAGCCGGGCCTTCCAGGACATCCGGCACAGCTACCGCAGCTTCGTCTTCCCCGCCACCGCCGTCTTCCTCGGCTGGTACCTGCTCTACGTGACCCTCCAGGCCGCCGCCCCCGAGCTGATGCGGACCCCGCTGGCCGGCCCGTTCAGCGTGGCCTGGCTGCTCGGGCTGCTGCAGTTCGTCTCGACCTTCCTGCTCACCTGGCTCTACTCCCGCAATGCCCGCACCAAGCGCGACCGAGCCGCCCTCGGCCTGCGCTGGGACACCCAGGACCAGCTCCGATGACACAACTCACCCCACAGGCGGCCCGGCTGGCCGTGTCGCTCGCCCGGCAGGCTCCCGTCGTCGGCGCGCGCCAGCCCGTCGCCACCGCCGTCGGCCCGACCGCGCCCGCAGCTGCGCACGTCGCGGCCGGTACCGCGCACGCCGCGCCCGTGCACCCCGCTGCCGACGCGCACCACGGACTCGCGGTGGTGCTGTTCGCCCTGGTGGTCGTGGTCACCCTGGGGATCACCCTCTGGGTGGGTCGCCGCGGCCAGGCGGCCGAGGACTTCTACGCCGGTGGGCGCGACTTCGGCCCGCTGCAGAACGGCATCGCACTCTCCGGCGACTACCTCTCGGCAGCCTCCTTCCTCGGGGTCACCGGCCTGATCGCGCTGTACGGCTACGACGGCGTGGTCTACAGCATCGGGTTCCTGGTGGCCTGGCTGGTGGTGCTGATGTGGGTGGCCGAACTGGTGCGCAACACCGGTCGGTACACCCTGGCCGACGTGTTGGCCACCCGGATGCGGCAGCGGCCGGTGCGGGCCGCGGCCGGCTCGGCCAGCGTGGTGGTCACGCTGCTCTACCTGATCGCGCAGATGGTCGGCGCGGGCAGTCTGGTGGCCCTGCTGCTGGGCACCACGGGGGCCGCGGCCAAGACCTGGACGATCGTGGCGGTCGGCGCCCTGATGATCATCTACGTCACGGTGGGCGGTATGCGCGCCACCACCTGGATCCAGATCGTCAAGGCGCTGATGCTGATGACCGGGGCGGTGCTGATGACCGTCCTGGTGCTGGTCCGGTTCCACGGCGACCTGGCCGACCTGATGAACTCCGCCGCGCACGGCAGCGGCGCGGGGGCGAGGTTCCTGGAGCCGGGCCTCAAGTACGGCGCCTCGACGACCAGTCGGATCGACTTCGTCAGCCTGGGCCTGGCCCTGGTGCTGGGGACGGCCGGCCTGCCGCACATCCTGTCGCGGTTCTACACCGTGCCGACCGCCCGGGCCGCGCGCCGCTCCACGATGTGGGCGATCGGGCTGGTCGGCTGCTTCTACCTGATGACGATCGTGCTCGGTCTGGGCGCCGCGGCGCTGGTCGGCTCCAAGGCGGTCAAGGCCGCCAACTCGGCCGGCAACACCGCCGTCCCGCTGCTCGCGCTCGACCTGGGCGGCGGCGAGGGCAGCACCGGCGGCACCTTCTTCTTCGCCGTCACCTCGGCGATCGCCTTCGCCACCATCCTGGCCGTGGTGGCAGGGCTGACCCTCGCCTCCTCGGTCTCCTTCGCCCACGACCTCTACGCGCAGGCCTTCCGGCGGGCCGACCGGCCTCCGGTGACGGAACGCCAGGAGGTGGTGGTGGCCCGGCTCGCCGCCGTGGTGATCGGCGGGCTGGCCATCGTGCTGAGCCTCTTCGCGCAGCGGCTGAACGTGGCGTTCCTGGTCAGCCTCGCCTTCGCCGTGGCCGCCTCGGCCAACCTGCCGACGTTGATCTACAACCTCTTCTGGCGCCGGTTCACCACCCGGGGTGCCTGCTGGGCCACGTACGGGGGCCTGGTTCCGGCGCTCGTCCTGGTGCTCTTCTCGCCGGTCGTCTCCGGCAGCAAGACCGCCATGTTCCCCGGCGTCGACTTCCACTGGTTCCCGTTGGAGAACCCGGGCCTGATCTCCATCCCGCTGGGCTTCCTGATGGGCTGGATCGGCACGGTCAGCGGCGAGGAGCGGGCCGACCCGGACAAGTTCGCCGAGTTGGAGGTCCGCTCCCTCACCGGCGCGGGTGCGGTCTGACCCAGCCCTCCACCCAACCCCTCCACCTGGGCCGTCCCCAGTTCGGGCGGCCCGCGCCGGAGCGGGCCGGCCGGAACGGAGGATTGCCGGGTGCGCGGGGGGGCGGGGAACCGGGCATGGGGCGGGGCCGTGCGCCGTCGCACAGGCGTTGGGGGGGGGCGGCGTGGTGGTGG
>NZ_JBHYKG010000010.1:17819-64994 GCF_042741245.1 Kitasatospora sp. NPDC058965 | reverse complement strand
GGGCTGGGGGGCCCGGGCGGGGGCGCGCCCGCCCCCGGGGGGGGGGGGGCCCCGCCGCTCCGCTCAGCCGAGGTTCCAGGTCACGGTGTCCGTCTGGGTGGCGCCGGCGATGGTGGCCGTCACCACCACGTGGTTCGCCCCCGGCTGCAGCGTGACGCCGGTCCACGTGAAGATCCGGTCGGAGCTCGCGAGGGTGCCCAGCGAGGTTCCGTTGACCGTGGCGGTGACCTGGTCGGCGTTGGAGTACACCTTGAGTTCGGTTGCTGCGTCGGTGCGTTGGGTCCAGCGCCGGCTGGTGATGTAGAGGGTGGGGGTGGTGGCCCAGTTCGCCTTGTACCAGTAGAAGGCGTCCTTGCGGACGGCACGGTCACGGGTGACCAGGCCCTTGTCGTTGATGCCGGGCTGACTGCCCTCGTTGCGTCCGTCCGAGGCGAAGTCGAACATGTTCCACACGAAGGTGCCCCACAGGTAGGGCCGGTCCTTGATCTGCTTCCAGGCCGCCTCGTGGAACAGGGACTGGTACTCCTCCGGGTGCCAACTCCCGCCCGAGGACGGGGCGGCGGGGTTGAGGGCGTGCTGGGTGGTGTTGGCGCCCGCGCCGTACTCCGACAGGGCGAGCCTGCGGTTCGGGGAGGCGGAGTGCAGAGCGTCCGCCCAGGCGCCGAGGTCGCCGTCCTTGGAGCCGCCGTACCAGCCGAAGTACTTGTTGAATCCGCACAGCTGGCTGTGCAGCCCAACCCCGGCGTTGTCCGAGCTGTTGGAGGCGTAGGTGGACAGCCGGTCCGGGTCCTCGGCGGCAGCGATCTGCGCGAGGGCGCCGAGCAGCGTGTTGGTGGCGGTGTCGTCGTGTCTCTGTTCGTTGCCGATGCTCCAGAAGGCGATGGAGGGATGGTTGTAGTTCTGCCGGATCAGCTCCCGCAGCTGGAGTTCGGCGCCCGCGGTGAAGGCGGCCGAGTTGGTGACGGCGTTGACGAGCGGGACCTCCGCCCACACGACCAGGCCCCGCTGGTCGGCGAGGTCGTAGTCCTTCTGGTCGTGCTGGTAGTGCGCCATCCGGATGGCCGTGGCCCCGATCTCCTGGATCAGATCGAAGTCCTGGGTGTGGTCGCCGTCGGTGATGGCCCAGCCCACGCCCGCCCTGTCCTGGTGCAGGTTGACGCCGTGCAGGCTCAGCGGGGTGCCGTTCAGGGAGAATCCGGCGGCGGGGTCGACGGCGAAGGTGCGCAGGCCCAGCGGCTGGCCGACCACGTCGGTGACGGTGTCGGCGCCCCCGGTGACGTCGTGGATCTCGACGTTCGCGGTGTAGAGGTACGGATCGGCCAGGCCGTTCCACAGACGCGGCGTGGAGAGGGTGATGGTCTGGTCGGTGCGGTAGCCGGCGTTCGCGGCGACAGCGGCGGCGGGGCTCGTGACGTCGGCGACGACGGTTCCGCCAGCGTCGGTGATGATGCTGCGCACGGCTACCGTGCGGCTGGTGGTGTTGTTGTTGTAGAGCTTCGTTGTCACGGTGACCGTCGCCGAGGAGGCGGACACCGTGTTCTGCCGCAGGTAGACGCCGGGACCGGAGTAGTCGAGCATCTGGATCTGGAGCTTGTCGACCGCCCACAGGCTGACGTTGCGGTAGATGCCGCCGTCGAAGCTGTAGTCCGCGCTCAGCGGGGCGATGTCGGGGTCGGCCGCGTTGGTGACCTTGACGGCGATGACGTTGTCCTTGCCCGGGACGAGGACGTCGGTGACGCCGAAACGGAAGCGGGCGTAGCCCCCCGTGTGCTGACCGACGTGGGTGC
The DNA here is from genome assembly GCF_042741245.1 of Kitasatospora sp. NPDC058965. NCBI lineage: Bacteria > Bacillati > Actinomycetota > Actinomycetes > Kitasatosporales > Streptomycetaceae > Kitasatospora > Kitasatospora sp. NPDC058965. Next base: position 63,207 of record NZ_JBHYKG010000010.1, on the reverse strand, counting down.
CGTTGACCCAGACGTCGGCGACCTGGTTGGCGCCGGCGAACTGCAGGTAGAGCATCTTGCCGGCCAGGTTCTGCGGCACGGTGACGTGGCGGCGGTACCAGCCCACGCCCCGGTAGTAGTTGTTGCCGCCGTCGGCGCCGTCGACTGCGTTCCAGGTGTGCGGGGTGCTGACCGTCTGCCAGCCGGAGTCGTCGAAGCCCGTCGCCTGGGCCCCGCTGACGTCGCTCTTCACGAAGCGCCACCCCGGGTTGAGATCGATCCGCTGGCGCGGTCCGGGCGCCGTGTAGGTGACGGCACCGGCAGCGGCGCGCGCGACGGTCGTACCGGCGATCGCGGCGACCGCCCCTGCGGCGAGGCCGCCCAGAACCTGTCTGCGCGTGGGTGAGGGAGTCATGACGGGACCTGCTTTCGACGAGCCGTGGGGGTCTGTGGTGAATGTCGTACGAAGAGGCGAATCGATCGGCGCCGAACGGGGTGGTGAGGTCCTCGTCGGCGAAGAAGAACTCGCTGTCTCCGGTGCGGTTCTGACCTGTCGTAGAACCGGGCCGGGCCGGCCTTGAGGGTGCCGATCTCCCGGGTGGGCGTTGAGTCGGCCCCAACGAACGTCGGGTGCCCCGCCCACCGGATTCCCGCCCTGCTTCGCGTGGCCCTGCGGGCTGTCCCGGCGGCGGCCACCCGCACGACTGCACCGCAATCAACCAGAAGCAAACAAATCCTGGCGAGTAGCTGAATGACACTCGTGTTTCGGGGGCGTGTCAAGAGCTTGCACGAAGATGACGGAGCCGCTCCGCCCGTGATCCCGCTGAAGCCTGACTGCCCGAATCATCGCAGGTCAGAGCAGCGCCCCGAGGTACCTGGGCAATACGCAGCATTCACGTGCTGATTCATCCCACCGTTGCGCAACCGTGGCGGAGCGAGCCTCGTTCGGGCCCGCCGAGCTGTGAACTAATGGGGTCGGTGCCGGGGTCGGCCGCCCTGCAGGCCCATTCACCACCGGAGGGGAGACCCGGATGTCAGAAACTGTTCGATGTGCCGCGGGTGGCGCGCGGCACACGCAGGGATGTCGGAGCCCGCGCCGTCCGGACCACGGACGCCAAGCCCGAGAACAGCGAAGGCTTCCCGAAGGAAGCCTTCGCACCGGTACCCCACGAGGGTCGCCGCGACGACCGGCGAGTCCGTCGGCATTGGCGGCAGGTGAGGCGGACGCAGCGGGCTGACGAAGTATCACCACACGCGGAAGGGCCCTTGCACCGAGCCCCGGTGGAGGCCTTCGCGGGTGGCGCCGAGCTTGCGCAGCACCTTGGAGACGTGTGCCTCGATGGTTCGGGGAGACAGGAAGAGCGCGGCAGCGATGTCCTTGTTGGTGGCACCGCTGCCGAGGAGTTCGGCCACCTGCCGCTCGCGGGGGGAGAGCTCGTCCCCGTAACCGGCCCGGCCGCGGGGCGGCGGCCCGCTCTGGCCGAGCGAGGCCAGCAGATGGCGGCAGCGGGCGGCATCGGTCGTGGCTTCGAGCCGGTCGTGGACGGCCGCGGACTCGGTGAGCCGCCGAACGGCCTCGGCCGGACGGACACCGGCCAGGGCGCGGGCGGCCCGTTCGTCGGCCAGGGCGGCGTGGTACGGGCGCCCGATGCCGGAGAACTGCAGTCGTGCCCGTTCGTAGTACCCGGCTGCCTCCTCCGGGTCGTCGCGGGCGAGGAGGCCGCGGCAGAGGTACTGCTCCGCAACTGCGCCCGGTGCGTCCAGGCCTGCGATGCCGAGCCGGTGGTTGTCGGCCAGCGCCACGGCGGCGCCGGCCTCGTCCCGGCGCAGGGCCGTCTCCACCGCCACCGGCACCAGGTCCATGGCGTAGACCCATTCCTCCTTGTGCGGCAGCAGCGGAAGGTAGTCGCCGACCGTTCGCCAGGCTGCCTCCACGTCGCCGCGGACCAGGTGGACCCGGGCCAGGCCGGCTGCGGCACCGAGCGCGTTGACGTTCGTTCGGGCGCTGTCGCGGGCCAGGACGCGACCGAACCGCTCAACCGCTCTCGACACCCGGCCGCGGGCGGCTGCCGTGATGCCCTCGACCGTGGCGAGCAGGTCGTCCACGGCAAGCGGTTCGTCAACGTACTCCGCCCGGAACTCTTCGAAGCGCCGGTCCCAGTCAGCCCATTGCCCTGCCAGCCACGACAGCACCAGTCGGTAGGAGTGGCAGTGGACGATCAGCATGTGCGCGTGGTGCCGCCGGGCGAGGGCGAGGGACTCCTCGACCTGCTCGGCGGCGCGGGCGTCCTGCCCCAGGCAGATGCCGATCTCGGCGGCGTTCGCCAGGGCGCGGGCCGTGTGCCGGACGACCTCGGGTTCGTCGTCGGCGCGCGGAAGGGCGGCCAGCAGGTCCATCGCCTCGGGCCGCCCCTGTGCGGCCAGGACGGTCATGCGGTTGGCCGCCACCGAGGCGTGGATCGTGCGATCGGCACTGCCCGCGATCGCGGCCGCCGCTCGGTCCAGCCAGGCACGCTGCTCGGCGGCGGAGAACCGGCTGGTCTCCGACATCGCGAGCAGGGACATCGCGCGCGCGGCCTGCTCGGGTCTGCAGCCTTCCAGCTCTTCTGTGGCCCGCTCGATCTCGGCGTCGCCCGAGGCGTCGGCAGCCTGGTTGAGCAGCATCAGCCCGAGATCGAGCCGAATCTCCCCCCGCGCCGCGATCGGGAGACCGGGGGCTGCGACGATTCGGCGCAGCGTCGTGATCGTCCGGGTGTACTCGACGGCGTCCCAGGCCGTCCGGGCCAGTGCGAGAGCGGCGCGCGCGTGAACCGCGGGCGGCAGGCGGGGCTCGTCGAGGACGTGGTGCAGCAGCGAGGCCGCCGTGCCCCGGTCCCCCAGCGCCACCGCCTGGTCGACCGCTGCCATGGCGCGGTTCAGCCAGGCGGCGGTGTCGCCCACGACACGGGTGTGGTGGGCGATCTGGACCAGAGGCGGTTCGGCGAGGGCCTCCAGAACTCCCAGGACGCTGCGGTGCAGCTGATGGCGGGTGGGCCCGAGGAGGTTGTCGTAGTGCGCCTGTCGGCCCAGAGCGTGCGCAAAGCCGTAGGTGTCCGGGCCGAACTCCCGCAGCACTGATGCCTCCAGCGCCTCCAGGAGAGCGGCCCTCGCGGTCTTCCGGGAAAGCCCGGCGCAGTCGGCCAGCACCTGCTCGCCGGCCGGCACCGCGAGGACGGACACGACATCCACCAGGGACACCGCCTCGGGTGAGAGCCGCCCGGTCCGCTCGGCGAACACCTCCCTCAGGCTGCGCGGCACCCCCAGACGACCGGTGCCGACCTGACCGGCGAGGGTGATGAGGTCCTCCTCGACGACGAGGGGAAGGCCCTCGCTCCTCCTGACCAAGGTGTGCAGCAGTGCGGGGGTCGCGCCGTCTGCCAGGACGGAACGGGCCATCGCCCTCAAGTCGTCTGCCGGCAAGCGGTCGAGGGCGATCTCCGTACCCCCGGTACCCACCGGACGACGGAACGCCGTTCCGAGAATCGGGCCGTTCCCGGGGACGTCCCGAGACCGGTAGGTCAGCACCAGCGCGCAGTCCGCGGGGAGGTCCCGGCCCAGGAGCAGGAGCAGTTCCCGGGTGGCCTCGTCGGCCCAGTGCACGTCCTCGACCACCAGGACGACCGGAGCGACAGCAGCCAGGACCGCCCGCACCCCGCAGGCCACCAGGTCCCTGGGGAGGCCCTTCCCGGTCGGCCACGGGGGAACGGCCGGGAGACTGTCGGTGAGCTCCGGGAGGAGCACGGCCAGCACCCCGACGGATGCGTCGAGCGGCGCGTCCCCGACGAGCCACGGGCCGCACCGGCGAAGCGCCTCCACCACCGGGCCGAAGGCCAGCGGTTCGCGCAGGGGACGGCACTCGCCCACGGCGGTGCGAACTCCCTCGCCCTCCAAGACGGCGGTCGCCTCGACCACCAGCCGCGACTTGCCGATGCCTGCCTCACCCTCGACGAGGACCACCGACGGCCGCGACCGCAGGGCGCCGAGCAGCGCTCCCAACTCGCGCTCGCGACCGGTGAAGGCCGGTACCACCCGCCTCGAAGGGCCGCCTGCCGCAAAAGTGTGCACCGTCATTCGCTGCGCTCTCCTTCCGGCGCCGCCGTGTGTCGGCTTGGCGTGATCGTGATGCTGATCGATCGATCGATCGGCCGCCCTCCCCTTCGGCACCGGATGCCGGCTCGCACCTCGTCCGCCTGACGGGAGGAGAACGATCGGTCGTGGCGTCGCTGCCCCGAGCCGGGTACGGACCGAGGGTCAGACGGGTACCGGGAGAGCGCGCTCCGCGGCCGGCTCGGTCCGGTGGTCCGGGGCCGCGCGGGTCGTACGGGTCGTGCGGGTCGTACGGGCGGGCAGCTGGACGATCCGGCAGCCGCAGCGCAGCAGTTCCTCCGCCACCGCCCGGGCGTCGGCATCGTCCATGCTGAAGACGAACAGCCCGGTCACCAGCACGGTGGCCACCAAGCCGGCGCGGGCGACCTGCAGCAGGGAGTCCCGCGCGGGCAGGCCGTCCGCCGGGCGCCTGCCGTTGTCCAGATAGGTCACGGGCTCGGGGAGTCCCGCTTCCCACGCCAGCTCCTCCAGCGCCCTGCGGTGACACTCCATCTGGAACGTGTCCGCCGGGTAGGAGCGGAGGTAGATCGCGGGCCGCGGTACCTGGAGGGCCCCACGGCCCGGGGCGGATGTGACCATGCTTCCACCTGCTTGATCGCGGGAGTCTGCGCGGGACGCCGCTGTGTCTCCGGCGCGGCGCGCGGTTCGGTCGGTGTTCCTTGCGGATCCCCGCGCAGTGCGGCCGCGGGGGTGCGGGCAGGAGTCGGGTTCGACGGTGGCCGTACCTGTCGAGGGCCGTGCCGTACCGGTGACCGGGTGGGGACCTGCGGACTGCACCGTGTGCGCCTGGTCGCCCCGGTGGCGGGTGTTCAGGCGGTTGTGCGGGGGATTCCGAGCGGGTTGGCGTCCTGCAGCTCGGGGGGCAGGAGTGAGTCCGGCCAGTTCTGGTAGGCGACGGGGGCGAGCCAGCGGTCGATGGCGGTGGCGCCGACGGAGGTGTGCTGGGGGTAGGTGGAGGCGGGCCAGGGGCCGCCGTGGTGCATGGCCCAGCAGACGGCGACGCCGGTCGGCCAACCGTTGTGGACGAGGCGGCCGACGGTGCGGCGGAACACCGCGGCGACACGGGCGGCCTCCGGGTGGTCGTCGACGGCGGTGTGGACCGAGCCGGTGAGGCTGCCGCCCAGCTGCGCGAGGACGTCGCAGAGGGCGTCGATGTCGCGGTAGGTGACGACCAGGCCGGCCGGGCCGAAGCACTCCTCGCGGAGCAGGTCGGGGCGTTCGGCGAGGACCTCCAGAGATGCCTGCCACACCCGGGGCTTCACCGCCCAGGCCCCCTCGGCCGCGGCGCCCGTCGCGAGCGTCGTGAGCGTCTGCTCCGCGTCGAGTTCGCCGGTCCGGGCCAGGTAGGAGTCGAGGATCCGCTCGGTCAGCAGGGGGTGACCGCAGGTCTGCCCGACCGCCGCGGCGATCGCGGCGAGCAACTCGTCGTTGTCGGGGACGAGGAGCAGTCCCGGTTTGGTGCAGAACTGGCCGGTCCCCTGGGTGAGGGAGGCGGCGTAGTCGCGGGCGACGTCCGCCGCGCGCTCGCGGGCCGCGCCGGGCAGGACGACGACCGGGTTGACGCTGCCGAGTTCGCCGTAGAAGGGGATGGGGTCGGGGCGGGCGACCGCGACGTCGAACAGGGCACGTCCGCCGCGCAGGGATCCGGTGAACCCGACCGCGCGGATGTGCGGGTGGCGCACCAGTGCGACTCCCGCGTCGAACCCGTGGACGAGCGAGAGGACGCCGGCAGGGGCACCGGCCCCGGACAGCGCGGTGGACACGACGTCGGCGACGGCGATCGAGGTGGCGGGGTGGCCTTCGTGCGCCTTGACCACGACCGGGCACCCTGCGGCCAGGGCCGACGCGGTGTCACCACCGGCCACCGAGAAGGCCAACGGGAAGTTGCTCGCACTGAAGACGGCGACCGGGCCGACGGGTTGCAGCATCCGGCGCACGTCGGGCCGGCCGGTTGCGGGGTCGGCGGGGGTCAGGATCGCCCGGGTGTGCGCACCGTCGCGCAGCACCCGGCCGAAGAGCCGGAGTTGGCCACTGGTGCGGGCCGCTTCGCCGGCCAGCCGGGCCCGGCCCAGGGCGGTCTCGGTGTCTGCGAGGGTCGCCAGGTCGTCTCCGGCGGCGTCCAGGGCGTCGGCAACGGCGTCGAGGGCCCTGGCGCGTTCCTGGGCGGGGAGACCGGACCAGGCGGGGAAGGCGTCGGCGGCCGCGGCGGCTGCGAGGTGTACCTCCTGGGGGGTGCCGGCCGGGACGGGGTTGCCCGTGGGCCGGCCGGTCCGCGGGTCGAATCCCTGGATGGCTGTGGTCATGAGTTCGCCTCCGCATCGAGTTCGGGCGAGCAGAACGCCCCGCCCAGGTAGGTGTCGTCCAGCACGTCGTCGGCGCCGCCCGCGCCGGCCAGGACGTCCGCCGCGTACTGTTCGGCGTCGTCCTGCGGCTCGTAGCCGAGCGCGCGGGCTCCGTCGAGGGAGAACCAGCGCCGGGTGTTGGCGGAGACGCCCCACACCACGCGGTAGCCGGGGGCCGGCGCGGTGAGGGACGCCTCCAGCAGACGGGCACAGTCGTCCGGCGAGAGCCAGGTCGCGAGTTGGCGCGGCAGGAGGGGCTTGTCGTAGCAGGCGCCGAGGCGGATGCAGACCACGTCCAGGCCGTAGCGGTCGTGGTAGAGGCTCCCGAGCGCTTCGCCGGCCGCCTTGCTCATCCCGTAGTAGGTGTCGGGGCGGGGGAAGAGACGGTCGGGTGCCTGGACGCCGTCGCGCGGGTGGAAACCGACGGCGTGGGTGCTGCTGGCCAGGATCACGCGGGGGACGCGGGCGCGCCGGGCTGCCTCGAGGACGGTGTAGGTGCCGTGGATGTTGGTGTCCAGGATCCGCTCCCACGGTGCTTCGGTGCTGAGTCCGCCGAGGTGGATCACTGCGGCCGCGCCCTCGAAGGCGTCCTGCAGGGTGCCCAGGTCGGTGACGGATGCCTGGACGGCATCCACGTTCTCGCCGGGCTCGGGGTGCGGCAGCGCAGCGATGTCGAGGAGTCGGAGGGTACGGCCCCGCCGGGCGAGCCTGGGCCGCATGAGGGTGCCGATGCCGCCGGCGGCCCCCGTCATCACGACACGCTCAGTCATGGTGCTCCACCTCTTGCCTCCCTTGACCAATCACGAGGATGAGTCTTACATTCTCGACACCTACTTTCAACCATGGATTCCATCCACATATGTGACACCCACGAGAGGCTAGTGCTCGATGCTCGACGGCGTTCTCTTCTTCCCGGTGACCCCGTTCACCCCGTCCGACACGATCGACCTGGAGGTCTTCGCCGAACACCTCCGCGCCGGCCTGGACGCCGGCGCGGGTGGTGTGTTCGCCGCCTGCGGGACCGGCGAGTTCCACGCCCTGGCCCCCGAGGAGTACGAGCAGGTGGTCCGCACCGCAGTCGAGGTCACCGGCGGCCGCGTGCCCGTGTACGCCGGAACCGGCGGGCCCCTGCCGCTCGCGCGCCGCTTCGCCGCGGCAGCCGAGGCGGCCGGCGCGGACGGTCTCCTCGTCCTGCCGCCCTACCTGGTGCAGGCGCCGCCGGCCGGCCTGGTGGCGTACACCGAGGCGGTGGCCGCGGCCTCCGACCTGCCGCTGATCGTCTACCACCGGGGCAACGCCCGCTTCGACGCCACCTCCGCCGTGGAGGTCGCCCGGCTGCCGAAGGTCGTCGGCCTGAAGGACGGCTACGGCGACCTGGAGCTGCTCTCCCGGATGGCGACCGGAGTACGCTCCGCACTGGAGGGCACCGGCAAGGCCTTCCAGTTCTTCAACGGCCTGCCCACGGCCGAGGCGACCGTGCCGGCGTACCGCGGGATCGGCGTCGAGCTGTACTCCTCGGCAGTGTTCTGCTTCGCCCCGGAGATCTCCATGGCGTTCTACCAGGCGGTGACCAAGGGCGACAGCGCCCTGGTCGAGCGGTTCCAGACCGAGTTCTTCCACCCGCTCGTCGCTCTGCGCGACCTCGTCCCGGGCTACGCCGTCTCCCTGGTCAAGGCGGCCGTCCGCCAGCGCGGCCTGGACGTCGGCGGAGTGCGGGCGCCCCTGGTGGACCCCGAGCCGCAGCACCTGGAACGGCTTCGGCGGATCACCGACGCCGGGCTGGCCCTGTGCGCGGAGGTGGCGGGCCGATGAGCGAAGCGATCCGGATCACCGGAGTGACGATCACTCCGGTGGCCTTCCGCGACCCGGCCCTGCTCAACGCGGTGGGCGTGCACGAGCCCTACGCGCTGCGCGCGATCGTCGAGGTCTCCACCGACCAGGGCATCCACGGCCTCGGCGAGACCTATGCCGACTCGGCCCACCTCCTGCGCCTGCGCTCGGCAGCCGACGCGATCACGGGGCTGGACGTCCACGCGCTCGGCGTGATGCGCGACCGCGTCGCCCGGGTCCTGCAGGGGGACGTCGGCGCGGACGGGCACGGCCTCACCGGGGCGTTCACCTCCGACGGCACCGTCGACCGGGTCTTCTCCGCCTTCGAGGTCGCCTGTCTGGACATCCAGGGCAAGGCGGCGGGGCGGCCGGTGTCGGACCTGCTCGGCGGCGCGGTGCGCGACTCCGTCCCGTTCAGCGCCTACCTCTTCTACAAGTGGGCGGCCCACCCCGGCGCGGAGCCGGACTCCTGGGGCGAGGCACTGACCCCCGAGGCGATCGTCGCCCAGGCCCGGCGCATGATCGACGACTACGGGTTCTCCGCGATCAAGCTCAAGGGCGGCGTGTTCCCTCCGGAGCAGGAGATCGAGGCGATCCGGGCCCTGTACGAGGCGTTCCCCAACCATCCGCTTCGCCTCGATCCGAATGCCGCGTGGAGTGTGCGGACATCGATCAGGGTCGGGCAGGAGCTCGACGGGGTGCTGGAGTACCTGGAGGACCCCACCCCCGGTCCCAGCGGGATGGCCCAGGTGGCCCGGGAGGTGGCGATGCCGCTGGCGACCAACATGTGCGTCGTCTCCTTCGACCAGATCGCCCGGGCGGTCGCGCTGGATTCCGTCCAGGTGGTCCTCTCCGACCACCACTACTGGGGCGGCCTGAACCGCTCCAAGCTGCTGTCCGGCATCTGCGACACGTTCGGCATGGGCCTGTCCATGCACTCCAACTCCCACCTCGGCATCAGCCTCGCCGCGATGACCCATCTGGGAGCAGCCACGCCGAACCTCACCTACGCCTGCGACACCCACTGGCCGTGGAAGACCGAGGAGGTCGTCCAGCCCGGCGCGCTCGCTTTCGAGAACGGGGCGGTCCGGTTGCCCCGGGGCCCGGGCCTGGGTGTCGAGCTCGACCGGGACGCCCTCGCACGGCTGCACGAGCAGTACCTGTCCTGCGGGCTGCGCGACCGCGACGACACCGGGTACATGCAGCGCGTCGACCCCACCTACGTCCGCAAGTCCCCCCGCTGGTGACCCACCGGGAACCGGCCGCCGACCGTCCCACCCGTGCGCTGCGCCCGCCGCGCGCGGTGGGGTACGCCTATCCCTGGGACTTCCTCGACGACCCGGCCGCGCCCGGCCGCGCCTGCGCGCTGGGGCTCGATGCAGTCGCCGTCGCCGCCGCCTACCACACGGTCCGGGCCGCCAGCCCCCTGCACCCGGCCCGCCGACTGACCGAGGCACCGTACGCGGCCTGCTACGTCCCGATCCGCGAAGAGGCCTGGCGCGGACGGCGGCTGCGCCCGGCCCGGCCGACCTGGCTGAACTCCGCGGACCCCTTCGGCGAGGCCCGAGGCGCCCTGCACGCGGCCGGCCTGCAGGTGTACGCCTGGACGGTCCTCACCCACAACAGCCGCCTCGGCCGGGCCAACCCCGACCTGACGGTCCGCAACGCCTTCGGCGAGCACTACCCCTACGCGCTCTGCCCCGCCGCGGAGGAGGTCGCCGACTACTGCGCCGCACTCGTGCGCGAGGTCGTCAGCACCGGGCAACCCGACGGACTGGTCCTGGAGGCCTGCGGGCAGCTCGGCGTCGTCCACGGCGGCCACCACGACAAGGCCGATCTGGCCGGCTGGACCGCCACCCAACAGCGGCTGCTCTCGCTGTGCTTCTGCACGGCCTGCGAGCGGAATTACCGCGAGGCGGCGCTGGACCCCGGACACCTCTCCGCCGCGGTACGGCACGCGCTCGGTCCCACCGGATCGGCCGACTGCGTCGAGGATGCCCTGGGCCGGCAGGTCGCCACCGCACTGGCCGGCATCCGGGCCCGCACGACCGAGGAGCTGCGCTCACGCACCGCCGCGCAGGCGCGGGCCGTCGACCCCGGCCTGCGCCTGGTCCTGCACGCCTCCCCCGACCCCTGGGCGACCGGCCCGTTCGCCACGGTTGCCGCGGCCGCCGCAGGAACCACCGGGCCGGCCGACGCACTCGTGGCCTCCTGCTGGCAACCGGGCCCGACCGGCACCGCCTCCCTCCGCGGGCTGCGCGCGACCGCCGGACCAGGCACCCGGGTGGGCGGGTACCTGCTGGCCGACGCGAGCTGGGACGCGGGAGACACCGCGGAGCGGGTGGCGGCCTACCGCGACGCCGGAATGGACGAGCTGCACCTCTACCACCTCGGGCTGACCGGCCGGGCCGGGCTCCGACGGATGGCCGCCATCCTCACCGCAGCGGGACAGGAAGCCCTGCCGACCTGATCCGCAGCGCAGCGACGGACCTGCCCGAGCCGTCCCCCTCCCCGAGCCGGGCGTCCACGGGCCTGCGGAAGACTCCAGTCCTGCGGGAGACGGGTACGGGGGAGACGGACGGGCGATGGCCGGTTCAGCAGGTCGTCCCGCTCGGGACCGGTCTGAGGTCCGTGAGGTACGCGTCGACGGCGTCGGTGACGCAGGCGTTGCTGCGGCCGTAGGCGGTGTGGCCAAGGCCCTTGTAGGTGAGCAGCATCCCGCCGGGCAGTTGGGCGGCGAGGCTCTGCGCCCACGGGTAGAGCGTGGCCGGGTCGCCGGTGGTGCCGACGACCAGCACCGGGGGCAGTCCTACGGCGTGGACGCGGTGCGGCTGCTGCTGTCCGGCAGGCCAGTCCTTGCAGGTGAGTTCGGCGAGCACGGTGGAGGCGCCGATGGCTCCGGCCTCCTTGTGCGCGCGCTCCACCAGGTCCCAGTAGGGCTGCGGGTCGCCGGGGTGCGGATGGTCGAGGCAGTTGACGGCGGTGATGGCGACGGAGGAGTTGTCGGGAGCCTGCTCGGCGGTGGCGCTCGGGTCGGATTCGCTCTCGGGACTGCTGTCCTGGGTGGAGATGCCGGGGCTGGCGAGTTCCGCGAGTTTCGTCCCGTCGCCTTTGCGTGCGGCGCGGAGTGCCTCGGAGAGGTCCTGCCACTGGGCTTCGGGCGTGTACATCGACATGGTGATGGCAGTCAGCAGCATGGTCTCGTCGAGCCGCTGGGTGGTGCCCTCGATCCGCAGTGGGTGTTTCGATGTCCGTGCGGACAGGTCGGTGACCACCTTGCGGATGCCGTCCGGGGTGGTGGCGGGGCAGGCGTCGTGCACGACGGTGGCGCACTGCTGGGCGTAGTCGTCGACCGACTTCTGGAAGGCTTTGCCTTGTTGGAGAGCCTCTTCGGACCAGGTGAGTGAGGGGTCCATCGCTCCGTCGAGGACGAGCGCGCGCACCCGCTCGGGGAACAGCTCGCCGTAGACGGTGCCGAGGTAGGTGCCGTAGGACCAGCCCAGGTAGCTGAGCTTCTGGTCGCCGAGGACAGCACGCAGCACGTCCAGGTCGCGGGCGGCGTCCAGCGTTCCGACGTGCGGCAGGATGTCCCCGCTGTGGGCCTTGCAGGCGGCGACCTGCCGGACGGCGTCCGCGAGCGCGGCGTTGCGATCGGCATCGGTCCTCGGGTACACGCTCGTCGCTGTGTCGCCGGACGCCGGCTCGTCCTGGTCGGTGGCGTCGGAGGAGCCGCAGTCGACGGCAGGCTTGCTGCCGGCCACGCCGCGCGGGTCGAAGCCGACGATGTCGAAGCGGGCTCGGGTGCGTGCGCTGAAGGAGGAGACGCCGCCGTCCTTCAGGTAGCCGGCCCCGGAGGCGCCCGGGCCGCCGGGGTTGAAGACCAGGGAAGCGATGCGCTGGGCGGGGTCCGCCGCGGCCACCTTGGCCAGCGGCAGGGTGAAGGTCCGGCCGTTCTCGGGGCGCGCGTAGTCCATGGGGACGGTCAGCGTGGCGCACTGCACCTCGCCGCAGCGGGTCCAGGTCGGCTTCTGCCGGTAGAAGGCTTGCAGGGCGCTCTGCTCGGTGGGGTGGGCCGTCGGTGCCGCGGCGGCGGGCTGGGCGTGGACCGCATCTGCTGCGTCGTCGCAGCCTGTGAGTGCCGTCGCGCCGAGTACGGCCGTGGCCAGGATCAGGCTTGCGTGCTTGATGGTCGGGGGCTTCATGGGTACTCCGTCGGTCTTGGGCAGAGCTGTGTCGCGGCGTGTGTCCCGCGTCGCCGCAAACCGCCGCACTCACGCTTCCCTCGGACCGACCGCCGCACTGTTCGGCCTCCTCCTGTTCGGTTCAGCCGTCACGTCAGCAGAGGATCCCTGAGGGGAGCTGAGGATTCGATGAGGTCCACCGCGAGGCCCGACGCCGGACGGTCGCTCCGCGCACCACTGGGCCGGCGGCTTCGACGGCGGGGCTGCCGCGCCGCCCGGTCGCGAAGGGGCCCATCACCCGGACGAGTGACGCGAGTTCCGGGCACCCTTGCACAGGATTCGCCTACGAACTTGGGAGAGTGGGGGCGTCAGTCGGCGAAGGCCGTCCCGAGGGCGGCCGCAGCGTCGACTGCCGACGAAGCTCACGTGCCCGGCATCGCGGGCGGCGTGTCCACCGAATCGAGGAGTTGTCCGAGCATGAGCACAGTCACGACGTCGGGAACCTGGACCGCCGTCACCCCGACCCCGCCCAACGTGTCGGGCCTCAACACCGGCAACATCACCTGGGGCGTCCCGGTCGCGGGTGGCAAGAGCGGCTACTCGTTCTCCGGCGGCACGATCGAGGCCAAGGCCGACGGTTCGGAGCTGACCCTGGGCACCTTCACCCACCAGAACTTCCCCATCGTGGGCGGCGGCATCAACCAGTTCGACGTCGATCTCGTGGTCCGCATCCGGTTCGAAGAGGACGACAAGGACCGCGACTTCAGCTTCCGGTTCCACCACTTCGAGACGCCCAACGACGGCCCCACGCCCGACGACGAGGTCGATCTGCCCACGCGGGTCTCCCCGGAGAGCGTGACCATCGACGGCGAGGAGCACGCCGCCGTGATCACCGGGTTCAAGCGGAACGGAGAGATCGTCAACAAGTTCCTCAGCCCCGAGAACGGCTCCAACAGCGCCGACATCGTCGCCGTACTCTCCCGCGTGGGCGCCCCGGACGTGGTCATCACCAACGTCCGCCACAAGGGCGAGGTCAAGTACACCCAGGCCGACGAGTACGTCGAGATCGTCAACCAGGGCACGGCCCACGCGGACATCTCCGGCTGGCTGCTCCACGCCGACGACCCCGGCCAGAACTTCACCTTCCCGCCCGGCACCACCCTCAAGGCCGGTCAGCGGATCCGCGTCTACACCAACGAAGTCCGCGCCGAGTGGGGCGGATACTCCTACGGCAGCGGACGCGCCATCTGGAACGACAAGGGCGACACCGCGCACCTCCTCGACACCGACGGCGCACTGGTTTCCGACTACAGCTACGGCACCGGAACGCCCTGAACCACGGCCGCCGCCCCGCCCTCTCGCAGGGTGAGGCGGCGCAGTCGGGGTTCAGCGCGGGATGATCTCCGTGTCGAGGGGGCCGGTGGCGTTGAGGATGTCGACGGCGGGCTGGGAGAGCACCAGGTCGTTCTGGTCGTCGATGCCGAAGTCCTGCACCCCGGCCGCGCCGGTGACGACCAGTTCGACGAAGTCCGGGAGGGTGCGGTCGGGGTACAGCTCCTCGAACTGCTCGCTGCGGGTCACCTCCATGTCGCGCAGCTGAACGCCCGTCAGACCGGCGGCCAGGAACTTCTCCGCCAGCGTCGTGGTCGCGGCGAACGCCGGGTGCGAGGTGATCAGTTCGTCCCCGAGCCAGCCGTCGAAGGCGTAGTGCAGGTGCGAGACCCGCAGCCGCTCGCCGGTGCGGTCCAGGACGGTGTTCTCCCCGAGCTGGCCGGGGACCTCCGGGCGCACCACGTAGAACTGCATCATTGACCTCCGGAGGAGACGGGCGGGCGGACGGGCGGGACGAAGCTGGCACCGAACTGGTCGTCGATCTTAGTCGCCTGGTCCAGCAACTCCTCCTGCGTCGCGTTCGGGTGCGTGCGGTAGAACTCGTTCCAGATCTTGCGGATCCGGCTCAGGTGGACGGTGTTGTTGACCTCGCCCTTGGGGATGCCGCGCAGGTTCTCCAGCGAGTGCAGCTGGGACTCGGACACCTCGCCCGGGTACAGCTTGTTCGCGGCCTGCTGCTCGACGGCGTGGTGCACCACCACCTGCCCCTCGGCCTCCGGGTTCGCGGCGAAGAAGGTCTTCTTGTAGTTGGTGGTTGTCGAGCTGCCGAGCGTCGCCCGCGGGCCCGTGGTGGCCGGCGGCGGGGCCTCGCTCGCGGCGACCTCGGGCAGCGAGGCCAGCGGCTCGGTCGAGCTCGGGCCGGCCGTCGAGTCGGCCGGGGGCTGCTGCGAGCTGTTCGGCTCGGCCGGCTGGGAGCTGCTCTGCTGCGCCGCGGGTTGCTCCGGCGGCGGGCCCTGCTCGCCGCCGCCACTGCTGCCGCCACCGCCGCCACCGCCGCCCGTCAGTGCGGTCACCACCGGGGTGATGGTGGAGGCCAGGGCCGGAGCGATGGCCTCCGAGTTCGCCACGATCTGGGGCAGGCTGAAGGAGATCGCGGGCGGGCGCAGCGCCGCCGTGCCGTTGCCGACCGACACGAACTCCGCCGCGGGGCCCGCTCCGCCGCCCCCGCCGCCGATCGAGATCCCCCGCATGCCGAAGACCGTCGCGACCGCCTCGACCGGCAGCGCACCCAGGCGGCGGGACCGCTCCTGGTCGCTGAGCACCCGGCCGTTGGCCGTCCGGCCGGTCGCCACCACGCCCGCCGTGTTGATCGTGCCCGCCACGCCGAGCGAGGTGCCCGCGACGGCCACGCCGGTGACCAGGGTCGTCTCACTGACCCCGAGCGCGCCGGCGGCCGCCGCGGCCAGCCCCGGTGCGGCGGTGCCGGCGCTGGCCACCACCACGACCACGGCCGCCACCGTGAGCGCCGCGACGCCCGCACCGATCGCGACGTCCCGCCAACTGATCTCCCAGGCGCCGTTCTCGTCGAGCGAGTTGACCGGATCGTCGCCGGCGTAGACGTAGAGGTCGGTCGAGTCGCGCAGTCCCGAGGGGTCGCAGGAGATCCACCGGCCCAGCCACGGCGCGTAGTACCGGGCGCCGACGCAGTACAGGCCGGTCTCCCCGTCGCGCTCGCGGCCGATGAACCGGTCCCGCTTCGGCGCGCCGGTCTCCGCCCGCACCGCCTGGTAGGTGCTGCTGCCGTAGGGCGAGTACTCCTCGTAGGAGATCACCCGGCCGGCGCCGTCGAGTTCCACCGTGGTGGACTTGAGGTGGTTGGCCAACTGGTGGCGCACCAGCCGGGCGGACGATCCGTCGTCGACCTCGTTGCGGGTCACGATCCGCGCCAGGGTCTGGCGACCGTCCGACACGTCCAGGCCGGTCCGGACCAGGCCGCGGTGCGGGCCGGTGTTCAGCCGGGTGAACTCCACCCCGCCCAGGTAGCTGTTGTCCTCCTTGACCGCGCCGCCGGCCAACTCGGTGACCTTGCGGGTGCGGTTGCCCGCGGCGTCGTAGACGTACCAGGTGCGCTCGGCGCCGGCCGGTCGCTCCTCGTCGGACGCCCACTCCTCGGACGCCCGTTCCTCGGACACCGACTGGCGCTGTGAGGCGGCCAGTTGGTCGCGGTAGTTCCACGCGAGGCCGGCCAGGTGCGGCAGGGCCGTGGTGTTGCCGTGCGCGTCGTAGGCGTAGTGCTCGACGGCGGGGCGCTCGCCCTCGGTGATGGTGCTGCTCAGGCGGTTGCCGACACGCCACGCCGGTCCGGCGAACGCCTCGGCGTCCGGTCCGGCGGCCGACTCGGCGTGCGCGGACGGCACGGGGGCGGCGGCCGGCAGCTCGGTGTACTCGTACGTCCGGGTCCAGCCGGCCCGGGCCGGGTCCTGCCCGCGGTGCGTCACCCGGCGCAGGTTGCCGGCGGCGTCGTACTGGTAGCGCTCGGTGTAGCGGGCGAGGGCGTTGCCGTCACCCGGGTGGGAGCCCCCCGCGCGCTGCTGCGGCGGCCACGGGCGCGCCCGGCCGGCCTGGCCGAGCTGCTCCCGCCCGGTCGCCTCGACCAGCCGGTACGTCCCGTCGTAGCGGTAGGAGGAGCCCGCGGGCACGTGCCGGTTGCGGAAGAAGACCGGCTGGTGCGCCCGGTCGTCGATGCGGACGATGTTGCCCGCCGCGTCGTAGGTGTAGCCGAGGTCCTGCACGCGCTCGCCACCGGCCTGCCGGGACACCGTGCGCCGGAGCCGGAAGGTCAGCGGGTCGTACTCCTCCTCGGTCACCGCGTCGTTGCCGCGGACCACGCGGACCCGTTGGCCCCTGGCGTTGTAGCGGATCTCGCGCAGCACCGCCGTCCACTGCGGGTCGCCGACACCCTCAGCATCGGTGTCGGCCTCGATCCGCACGTCGAGGCGGTCCAGCAGGCCCGACCGTCCGTAGCCGTAGCGGATGGTGCTGGGTGCGCTGCCGGGTTCGCTCGGTGTGGTCAGCAGGACGGGGCGGTTCAGCGCGTCGAACCGGCTGTCGGCCTCGAACGCGGCCGGCTCCAGTGCGTGCTCGGCCGCGGCCGGCAGGTCCGCGTCCCCGGTGCCTGGCAGCGACCAGTCGACGACTTCGCGGTACTCGGCGGCGATCCGGCGGGTGGAGCGCAGCGGGTTGCCCTTGAAGTCGTAGGCGTGGCAACGCGAGGAGCCCGACTGGTCCAGCTGGTAGAGCACCCGGCCGCGCAGGTTCTGGTCGGCGGCCCCGGGCACCCGTTCCCCGTAGACGGTCCGTTCGACGACCACCTCGCGGTCGGGCTGCCGCCGGTCGGCGCCGGTGACGAGCACCTGGACCTGGCGCCGCAGCGGATCGTGCACGCTGCGGGTGGTGTGGCCGCGGCTGTCCCAGCGGCGCAGTGGGGCACCCTCCACGTCCGCCAGCGTCCAGCGGGTCCCGGCATCCATGGCCTCCCGCCGCAGGACCCGGCCGAGCAGGTCGAACACGGTGCGCGCAACGATCCGGCCACCGCGCTCGTCGACCGGCACCGGGTCCCGCACGGCCAGCACGTTGCCGCTGACGTCCCGTTCGATCCGGGTGTCGAGGAGGACCGGTGCGCCGGCGCCGGCGCCGTCCTCGCCGAAGCCGGTCTGACGACGGCTCAGGAAGATCCGCCCGAGCGGGTCCAGGTGCACCACGTCCGGGGTGTCGGCGTGCGCGGCCGCCTCGACCGCGGCGGCCTGCTCGGCGGTGCCCAGCCCGCCGTCGATCCGCTCGGCGTACCAGGTGCGCCAGTCGGGCGGCGCGGTGCGGAAGTAGCCGGCCATCGGCCCGGCGGTGTCCGGATCGGTGCGCGGGTCCGCCAGCACGGTGTCGTTGCGGTCCCAGGTGCTGCGCCGCCAGGGGTCGAACACCGTCTTGGCATAGCTGTGGTCGGCGAACAGCGTGGCGACAACGCGGGAGGCGGCGTCGTAGAAGCGGATGGTGCTCACCCCGTGGGCGGCGCCGAACTCGAACCCGTGCGTGTCGCTGAAGAACGGCTCGAAGACCCGGACGGCGGCGCCCTTGTTGTTGAACTCCGTCCACCCGCTGCCGATCCAGCGCCGCCGGTCGGGTTCACCCGGGTCGGCGTCCGCCTCGGTCTTGCGCTGGACCTCCCGGCCGGACCCGTCGAAGTAGGCGAAGCTGTTGTGCAGCACGGACTGTGCGCCCGGCGGCAGCTCGCTGGTGTGGGTCTCGCGGACCACGGTCCGCACGGAGGGGGCCAGCGGCCGCGGCAGGTCGCGGGTGCGCTCGAAGGCCGAGACGTCGTAGAGCAGTCTGCGGGTGGCGCCACGCAGCAGCACGGCCGCCGTGTCGGCGGGCTCGCCGTCGGGGGGCGGCGCGTCCAGGAACGCGGGATCGAGGCCGTCGAGGGAGTCGCCGAGCTGTTCGTCCCGCTTGCCCATCGCCGCGGTGGCCGCGAGCAGGCCCAGGGTGTCCAGCGCCGCTGCGGCACGGTTGCCGTTGGCGTCGGTCACCAGGACGGGCTTGAGCAGCCGGTAGTCGGCGCCCGGGGCGTCCGGGTCCCGGGTGCCGTCCGGGCGTCGCTCGCCGACCGTGGTGCGGTTGCCGAGCGGGTCGGTGCTGTCCACCACCAGCAGGTCGTACCGGTCGTAGCCGACCTCGCTGTCCGGGCTGGACACGCCGTCCTGGAACGGGTCGCGGTGGCGCAGCGGGCGGAAGAAGTGTGCGCGGGCGAAGGCGAGTTCCCGGTCGGCGGCGGTCTCGGTGCGCGGTGACAGGAAGGACCGGCCGGTCGGGATCCACCACTGGCCGGCCGGGTCGTCCGGCGGGAACACGCCGGCTGCCGCCAGCTCGTGTCCGCTGCGGTAGCCGCCCTCCCGCAGCACCGGCGCGCGGTCCGGCAGCAGGGCGGCGCCGTCCCGCCGCAGCGCCCGGTCCAGCAGCGCGTCGTCGAAGGCGAGCCGCAGGGTCAGTCCCGGGAGCGCCCTCGCCTGCAGGGCGCCGAGCGGCAGCAGGGCGAGCGGGTCCCCGGTGGCGGCGCCGAGGTCGTCCGGCCGGTACAGGGTGCGGGCGCGGTCGATCAGCCGGCGCCGCCGACCGCTCACGGCCGCCATCGGGTGGCGGGCGCCGGACCACTCCGCGAAGCCGAACCGGTGCCCGTCCTCGGGCACCGCGCCGGTGATCTCGTAGGACGACGCCTCGGCGGGCAGCGGCACCCGGTAGGAGTCGACCGTGTCCACCGCGGAGGTGAGCACGTTGTGGGCGCTGGTGACGACGGTCCGGGCCTGCTCCGCGCGGTCGGCGTCCAGCGGCAGGGCCCGGTCCGCGGCGCGGCGCGGGTAGGCGACCGCCAGTTCGTCGAGCACGTGGCCGTAGTCGTCGACGGTCACCGTGACGGCGTGCTCGGTCCGCGGGTCGGCCGGGTTGCGCTCGTAGGCGTGGGTCAGCCGCTCGCGCGGGTGGGTCAGGAACACCGCGTGGCGGTTGCTGCCGCGCGGCTGCAGCATCCGGACGGTGAAGTTCTGCTCGACGACGGTGTACGGGTGGCGGGCGCGGTCCGTGCCGTCCAGGCCGTAGGTCTCCTGGCGCAGCATCAGGCCCTTCAGTGCGCGGCAGGCCTCGCGCTGCTCCTCGAAGCCGAGCCCCGGCGGGAGTGCCGTGTCCGGCAGGTACGGGGAGGGTGTGCCGAGGCCGTCCGGGTGCGGCTCCCGGTAGTACTCGCCCGGGCCGTGCCGACCGGTGAAGTAGTCGCTGATCCGCTCCCGGCCCAGGTACACCCCGGTGTGGAACCAGGTCTTGGTGTGCAGCGGCGGTGCGTAGCCGACGGCGCCGAGGTTGCACCAGCCCTCGTCCGCCCGCCCCGCCAGGTCGGCGAACTCCTCGGTGTCCCACTGCTCGACCATGCCGAACCCGCGCGGTTCGCGCTCGGCCGCGTCGAAGTACTGGTGGTGGTAGGCGTAGCGGGTGCTGAACCGGTGCCGGCTCAGGTGGTCGATCGACTCGACGCGTTCGACGACCTGGACCGGGAAGGGCGAGCGGGTGATCCAGGGCCGGCCGGCCGCCTTGTCGGTCAGGTAGAACCAGGTGGAGGAGCGGTACCGCACCCGGGTCTCGGCGCCGAGGTTGTTCACCGACCGGACGAGCAGGTGCGGTTTGGCGCCCATCAGGTCGACGTAGCGCAGTTGGCGGCCGAGTTCGGCGGGCAGCGGCGTCGACCAGACCAGGCAGGCGGTGCCGTTGCCGAACAGGTCGATCACGTCCACCGCGCCGACCTCGTCGGTGATCGGGAAGCCGGTCACCCGGTGCGGTCGGCTCAGGCAGCCCCCGGACTGGTTGAAGTACAGCCGGGGACCGTCGGCGTGCAGGTAGACCACGTCGCTGGTGCCGCTGCCGTCGATGTCGGCGAGCCGCACCCGGTCCGGGGAGAATCCGAACTCGCTGTCGAAGCGCGGCACGTTGCGCAGCGTCACCCGGGCGCCGAACCGGCCGTGGCCGAGGTTCGGCCAGTAGCAGATGTCGCCGTTGCGGATCCGCACCAGGTCCGAGAGGCCGTCCCCGGTCATGTCGGCCAGCAGCAGTCCCTGGGTCGGGTCGGTGAAGACCACCCGCGGCCCGTACCGTTCGTCGCCCGGTACCGGTACCCGGCGAGCCGGGCCGAAGCCGTCCGATCCCAGGCCCGGGTGCCAGACCAGGTCGTCGCCCTCGGCGATCAGCACGTCGGGCAGGCCGTCGCCGTCGAGGTCGACCAGCCGGAGTTCCGGATCGCGGGTGTCCCGGTTGAGGCGGGCCGGGAACGGCCGGAACGGGTGCCAGCCGTCCTGCTCGTCGTGCTCGTACAGGCCGGTGACCGGCCCGTCCAGGGTCACCAGGTCCAGCCGGCCGTCCCCGCTGAGGTCCATCAGGCGCGCGCCGCCGGCGAGGGTCTGGTTCGGCCGCGCCCCGACGGTCTCCCGCGGCCCGAACCGGACCCGCCGGGGCTCGGCGGGTTCACCGGGGTCGTGCGCCTCGGGGGCGGGTTCGGTGCCCGGTTCGGCGCCGGAGAGGTTCGGCAGGTAGTACCAGCAGCCGCCCTGCTCGGTGAGCAGGCCGGGGACGCCCTCGCCGTGCAGGTCCACCCAGCGGTAGCCGCGGCCGTCCAGGCCGGTCGGCAGTTGGGCGAGCTGGGCCGGGTCGACGGTGCGAACCTCCTTCGCGACCACCGCCTCGGAGTACGCCAGCTCGACCGGGGGCAGCGCCCGGCGCAGGTAACCGTCCTTGGTGCGGCGGTACTTGGCCTGGGTGACCGCGCGCAGCATCGAGTACGCCGGCCGCGCGACCGTCGCCGGGTCGGTGGGCGGGGAGTGGGTCAGTTCGGTGGCGGCGACCAGGCAGTCGCGGCCGACTCCCGGCTCGTCCGGGAAGTGGTGGAACATCAGGATCCGACGGCACAGCCGGGTGGTGCGCAGTTCGAACCCGGGGCGGTAGCTGGAGAACGGATCGTCACGCATCGGCCAGGCGCGCTCCGGCCGGGGCGTCGGTGCTCCCCCGCCGTCGTCCGTGCGGTCGCTGTCGCCGCCGGGGTCACCGTGGTCTCCGGGATTGCCGTGGTCGCCGTAGTCGAGCACCGCCTCGAAGAACCAGTGCAGGTCGTGCAGGGCCTGCCGGGCCACGAACCGCGGCCGGGTCCCGTCCGCACCGAGGAGCGGGGTCGCGTTGCCGTAGCGGATGCGCTTGAGGTACCGCTGTGCGGCACCCCTGGGGTCGTCGTCGGGGAGGTAGTCGTACCGGACGACGTTGCCGCAGTCGTCGCGCGTCTCGCTGATCAGCCAGCTGAACACGTTCCGCGGGTTGCGGGGGTCGGCGATGCGGGAGTCCGGGTCGGTGCCGTACAGCGTGAGGACGTTGTCTGGGGAGATCGAGCGCCAGTGCACGTCCGCGGGATCGGCGATCCGGGTCCACCGTTCGATGCGGGCGAACGAGACGTCGATCCGGGGCCGGTAGCGGCGCACCTCGTGCTCCCCGATCCGGCGCGGCGGGCCGGTGGGCACCAGGTCCTCCGCGGCGGAGAGCACGAAGACGTCGGACTCGTGCGCGTCGTCGTAACGGGGCAGGCCCTTGTCCGTGCGGCGGGTGACGGCGGGCAGGGACAGGCTCCAGCCGAGACCGAACGGGCCGTTGCCGGCGCCCGAGTCGTAGCTCAGCGCGAGCTGCGGCCCGAACCCGCCACGGCCACTGGTGAGGTCGACCGGGACCACGAACGTCCCGGTGCCGGTGACCGCGTCGGTGCCGAACTTCTCGCCGATGCCCCGGATCGCACCGCCGCCGGTGGGCAGGTTCACGGTGGGCAGCGCGGCCGCGAGACCGGAGCCCGCCGAGTCAGCGGTTGCCGGGCCGGAGGCTGCCGGGCCGAACGCCGGTGCTCCGGGCGGCGACGGGCTGCCCGGGCCCGGGCCCGCGTCGGCGGGGTCGAAGCGGATGCCCGGTGCTCCGCTGCCGGCGAGCGGGTCAGCCGCGGTCACGGTCGTGCCCCTGGTGCCGGCGCTGTCCGCTCGGACGGGCGGACCCGCAGCCGGTCAGCTCGTAGTGCACCAGGACGAAGACCCTGGTCACCTCCGGAACCGGCTCCTCGAACTCGAAGCTGCCCACCAGCTCCGGCTGGTAGCCGCTGATCGGGCCGGCCGTCACGGCCACTGCGCCGTACTGGAACCCGCACCGGTCGGCGCCGCCCACCAGGGTGAACGAGTACTCGGCGTCCGGCTCGCAGCGGGCCCCCGCCGCGACCTCGAACTCGACGTCCACGTGGGTGCTCGGCCGGGCCTGCCGCGACTCCATGAACAGCTCCAGCTTGCGCACCCGTACGGCGCGGCCGCTGGTGACGCAGGCGAAGAAGTCCCGGGAGAGCCGCAGGTCCAGGCGGCGGCCGCGCCGCTCGCCGGTGAACGCCGCCCACTCCTCCGGCATCTCGCGCGCGACGTCGATCAACCGCTCACCGGCGTCCGGCAGGTGGTCCAGGGCGTGCGCCTCGGCAGCCCGCCGGAGCACCGGTCCGCCCTCGCGCGCCGTGTAGTTCACGTGCAGGATCGCGTCGCTGAGCGTGTCGAGGTCGAAGTCGTTGTTGCCCGGCGGGATCTCCAGCTTCCAGGTGCTCACCGCGCCGGAGTACTCGAACGGCAGGTACCGCTCGTCACGGAAGGAGAGCTCGAACAGACCGGCGTCGTTCTGGCCGCTGGAGGTGGCGATGGCCTGCCGGTTGCCGTGGTCCCGCACCGCCCGGCAGTCCCCCGGCCGCAGCGCGTAGCCCGCGGCGCTGCCCGGCTCCGGGCAGCAGCCGTCCGCGCACCGCGCGCAGTCGCCGCCGCCGCAGCCGGTGGTGCTGCCGCAGTCGCCGCACCCGCAGCCGCCGGAGCGCGCGGCGGGCCGCTCGGTGCAGCACTCGCCCTCCGGGCCCGCCAGCGTCGGGACCACCCGGATGGTGTTGGCCAGCAGGGTGAGGCGCGCGTGCAGCCCGGTGAACGGCCCGACCACGGCCGGCACGGTCAGCGAGACGCTCTTCAGCCGCCGCAGGTAGTGCCCCGGGTAGTCCAGGTCGAACAGCCACTCCGGCAGCTCGACGACGCACTCACCGTTGACCTTGAGGTCGAGGAACGCGGCGCCGAAGTACTTGCGCAGCGAGACGTGCTTGGTCAGCTCGTACTCGCGGACGTTGTCGGTGGTGTAGGCGGCGTCCATCCGGCGGACGGCCAACGTCAGCTGCTGACCGGCCGTCAGGCCGTCGTGCAGGTCGTGCCAACTCCCGTCGGGGACGAAGCGCTGGTCGGTGAAACCGCGTTCGACGTTGAAGGCGTGCTCGGCCTGCCGCACGGTGCAGCCGGCGAGTTCGTACATCTGCCGGTAGAGCACCGCGAGTTCCTTCTGCAGCCAG
The DNA here is from genome assembly GCF_042741245.1 of Kitasatospora sp. NPDC058965. NCBI lineage: Bacteria > Bacillati > Actinomycetota > Actinomycetes > Kitasatosporales > Streptomycetaceae > Kitasatospora > Kitasatospora sp. NPDC058965. The sequence goes on along the minus strand of NZ_JBHYKG010000010.1, from coordinate 39,427 downwards.
AGGAAGTGCGCGTGCGAGGTGGCCTTGTCACGCAGCAGCTCGCCGACCTCGCGGGCGTTCTCGATCTGGCGCTGGACGGTGTTGAGTTCGCCGAGGGCGGCGGCCCGGCGCCGTTCCGCCGCCAGGATCTGCCGCTCGGCCTGCGCGATCTCCAGCCCCGCCAGCTCCCGCTGGTACTGCCACTCGGCCTGTCGGCGCACCCAGCCGCCCTCGGTGTTGCGCAGCCCCGCGGTGCCGGCCAGGATCGTCGCGACCTGGCCGGAGATCCTGGCGATCCCCGCGAAGACGTGCTCCAGCTTGGTGCCGAGCGGCAGTTGGGTGAAGTCCGAGGTGCCGACGAAGACGTCCGGGATGACGCCCATCACGGTGCCGATCGCCTCCGACACCGTGGCGGCGCCGACCGCCGCGGCCGAGGAGTTGGTCAGGGCCTGGTAGTCGCGCTCGCCACCGATCAGGCCGCGGTTGATCAGACCGTCGTAGTAGTCGTGGTGGGTCTGGGCGATCTGCTTGGCCACCCGCAGGCCCTGGAGCTGCCAGTCGGCGTCCCGCCACTGCTCCTTGCGGATCGCCCGGTTGAGGTTGAGCACCTGCTGCTCGTGGCGGGCGCGCACCGCGGCGAGCAGTTCCACGTCACCCTTCTCCAGTGCGGCCTGCAGTTCCGCGCCGAAGGCCGTCACCTGGTTGGCGAAGTCGGCCGCCCGGCCGAGCACGTAGCTGAACCGGTACGGGCTGGGCGGACAGCAGCACCCGGCCTCGCCGCCGCACGCCCGGCCTGCCGGGGACCCGTGGTTGCGGCAGCCGCAGTGCTCACCACCGCAAGTGCCGCAGCAGTCCGAGTCGGGCCCGGGCTCGGCGCGCAGCACCGCCCGCCGGTCGGCCACCCGTTCGAAGAGCGACATCAGCCACGGGTTCAGCGGCACCCCGCACGGCTCGAAGCTCGACACCGTCACGGCCCGGCCCGGCCCGTCCCCGTCGGCGACGGTGGTCACCGGACGGGTGCCGCAGGCGCAGTCGCGCACCGAGAGCGGGGTGGGCCCGAGGATCCGGGCCGCGCTGTCGAGGACGAGCCGGGCCCGGGTGCGGCCGGCCGCGGTGTGTTCCCGCACCGCGCAGTCGGCCCACTCCAGCAGGGTCTCCAGGTACTCCAGGGTGACGTAGCGCCGGCGGGCCGTCTCCTCGTCGGCACCGGTGCCGTCGCAGCAGCCGCCGAACCGTGGACCGACGTCGCCGACCGTCCGGTCGCCGCCCCGGTCCAGGGCCGAAACCTGGTGGCGGCACCACCGGTTGTCACCGGTGGCCGGGTTGTGCGTCACCGCGTACCAGTGGGTCGCGGCCTCGTGCGCGCACCGGCCGCGCAGGGCGCAGCCGACCGTGATCGTCTCGGCGAACGGGTCCCCGGGGAACAGCGGTGCGCCCGGGGCGAAGTAGACGAAGTACGGGTACGCGGGGAGCGCCCCGAGCCCCGGGTAGTCCTGCGGCTTGACGGCCTTCGGCGGGGTCACCGTCGGGACCACCACGGCCTCGTCCGAGGCGAGGTCGTAGCGGAACCCGGGGTCCGGCGGCGCCGCGGCACCCGGGGTCAGCTGCCCGCCTCCCACCGCGAACAGCAGGGAGTCGCGCTCCCGTCCGACCAGGGTCAGCGAGGTGCTGCCCGGGCCGGCCCCGTCGGGGATCGCGAGGCCGGCGAACGAGCGCCGGGGCTGCCGGAGTTCGCCGTCGTGCAGCTGACACCACATCAGGTGCACCAAAGGCTTGGCCGGCCATTCGAGCAGGGCCGCCGCGGCGGCGTCCTCGTGCCAGCCCGGCCAGTCCGCGACCTGCTGGATCTGGTCGAACCGGGCGGAGTCGACCAGCCAGAAGTAGTACTCGTCCGTCTCGGTGCGGTGCCGGCCCTCGCAACCGCAGCTGCAGCCTTCGGTGGCGGCCGGCGGGGCGAACGGCCGACTCGCCGGTGGGACGGCGGCAGCGGGCACCCGAAGGAACGTGACGCCCAGTCGGATGGCGGCCTCGATCCACAACGGCACGGTGCCGGCCCGGCCCCGGGGAACGGTGACCGCGGCGGCGTGGGCGTGCTGACCGTCCACGGGTGCGGCCCCGCCGTCGGCAGGTGCGGACCCGCCGTCCGCGGGTGCGCCCTGCTGGGCGCCCGCGGACGCGGACCCGACCTGCCGACCCTCCTCCGGCGCAGCGCCGCCGGACGCGCTGAACCCGCCGCCGCCGTCGCGCGCGGGACGCGGCAGCGCGGACAGCCAGGACCGCGCACCGCCGCGCTCGGGCGTGCCCAGCAGGTCGAGGCCCTGACGGGCCGGCAACAGCTCGGTCAGGGCCGAGGCGTCGCGCTGCTGCAGCAGTTCCAGGCCGGGGTGGGCGGGCGGCGGGACCGCCGACCAGTGTGCGAGGCCGCCGGGCACCGGCACGGTCAGGGTGGCCCGCCGGAGCTCCTGCTCCAGGAACCGGAAGGCCTCGGTGCGCCTGGCCCGGTCCTGTTCGATCCGCCCGGTCCGGTTCTCCCGGTAGAGCTCGCCGCGCCGCTCGCGCGCCCAGCGCTCGCAGGTGTCGTACCGGCGGTCCCACTGCGCGACGAACTCCGCGCTCGGCTGCCACTGCGCTTCGAGCCCGAGCCGGGCGCGTCCGACGAAGGTCTGCACGGCGGCGACGGCGGCGGCGATCCGGGTGCTGCGCGCCCGGACCCCGGTGGACACGTCGATCAGCAGCAGGTCGGTCAGCTGGTCCGCGGACGTCGCGTACCCGCCGCCGGGCAGCGGCACCCGGTCCAGCCGGGTCAGGTGCGCGACCAGCGCGTCGCGGGCGTGCTCGCGCAGGCAGTCGTCCAGGCGGCGCAGGTCCGTGAACCGCACGGGCTCGCCGTTGTCCAGGTACCCGGCCCGGACCAGCGCGGTGAGGTTGGCGTTGCCGCCCGAGCCGAGCGGATCGGCGGCCGCCCACAGGTCGGGGCGGGCCTGCGCCAGGTCGGCGACCAGGAACCGCCGCACGATCCGCCGCACCAACTGGTCGGCGTGCCACACCCGCACCGGCCAGCGCTCGTCGGTCAGGTCGGCGGCGGTGACCGCGTAGCCGCTGTCGTAGCCGAGCACCAGCGGCGCGTGGCCGAGCTCGATGCCCAGGTGGCGCAGCAGCTGGGCGGGGTTGTCGGGCTGGTTCTCGGCGGCCTCGTCGTAGAGCAGCCAGACCGGGGCCTCCGGTGCCGTCCGGGCGCGGGCCCGCAGGTCGGTGTGGTCGAACAGCCGCTCCCAGACGTCGAACCAGGCCTGCCGGCGGCGCACCGATGGGTGGCCGCGGTCGTCGGCCGCCGACGGCCGGTAGGTGTCGAGCAGGGGCAGCAGGGCCGGGTCGAAGTCCACGTGGTGCGGCTGCCAGCCGCCCTGGCGGTAGAAGGCGGTGCCGGCCAGCTGGGCGCCGTGGTCGAGCAGGTAGCCGAGCTCGGACTGGGCGTAGTCGGAGAACAGCTCGGCGGACAGGTCGAACCGGTGGGCGAGCAGCAGGGCCTTGAACGCACGCTGGTAGCTGCGGCGCACGTCCCGCAGGGTGCTGACGTACTGGTGGCGCAGCAGGTCGCGCGGCACTCCGCCCAGGGCCTCCGGGTCGATCCCGTCGTCCAACCGGGCGTCCTTGTCGGCCAGGTAGAGGCGCTCGGTGGGTACGGGGGTGCGCTCGCCCCCGGTGTCCGGCCCCTGGTACTCGATCCGCAGCCCGCAGGTCAGCGGCCGGGCGTCCTCGATCTCGTCGTCACCGGGCGCGTCCCTGACGAGTTCGACGGTGAGGTCGTAGACGCCGCGGCGCAGCGTCAGCCCGGCGCTGCCGGCGCAGTCCGGGTGCTCGCCCCAGTCGTGGCTGAGCAGCGTCCACTGCTTCTGCCCGCGGCCGAGCCGGACCTGCCAGTGCTCGCCGCCCGGCGCATCCGGGCCGGGGGTGCCCTGCCCTGTGCCGGAGCGGGCTCCGCTCCCCCAGAAGGTGTACGTGCCGTCGTGCTCCACCAGGAGCAGCCCGGACCAGCGGCTGGCGAAGGCCTGGACGCCGCCGAGTGTCCGGGCGTTGTGGCCGGAGACGCCGATGCCGTTGCGGACCTCGGCCCAGCGCCGCTGGGTGCTGGACAGTTGACTGTCCAGCGCCGGGACGATCGTCGGCACCGGCGCGTTCCACGCGTCCCGGACCGGGTCGAACAGGGCCGTGGTGGCCTGCAGTGCACGCCAGAGCGGGGTGGCCGCGCCGACCGGGCGGTGCTCGGCGAGCAGGCCGGTGCCGATCAGCCCGGTGATCGCGGCGAACGCGCTGCCGACCGGGCTCGGGCCCCAGGCCAGGGGCGGCCGGTGGCCGTCGTCGAGCTCCCACGGTCCGGGGTCGGCGAAGTTCTCGTCGGCCGGCAGCACGCGCAGCAGCCGGCGGGCCATCGCCTCGGTCGCCGGACGCCGGGCGGGCGTGCCGTCGGGGTCGTCGTCGGCGTCGCCGCCGTCCAGGGACAGCACGTGGTCGGCCAGGTGCCGGGCGACGACCCCGCAGCGGGCGTGGAACAGGGCGAACCGTTCCCGGAACCAGCGCCAGCGGGCGTTCTCGTCCGGCTCGGCGACCAGGTGCTCCCAGGCCGCGTCGAGGTCGGGGAACAGGTAGCCGAATCCGACCAGCTCGCGGCGCGGCGCGGCGACCAGGTCGCGGACGGCCTGCTGCTCCTCGCTGCGCAGCGGGCGGATCCGGCTGAGCTTGGTGAGCACGGCCTCCTCGGTCAGCGGCACGGCGGCCGAGAGTTCGGGGTCGTCGTAGCGGAACGGGGAGCCCGGGGTGTTCCACATCTGGGCGGAGCTGCCGCCGAGGTGCACCTGGTAGCGCTGCTGCGCGGGGGCGACCGGCTGGCCGGCCGCCGCGAGGACGCCGGGGAACAGGTGCCCGCCCAGGGCCTGCAGGTCGGCGCCGGACTGGTCCCCGCCCAGTTCGTCGCGCAGCACGTCGCCGATCCGCTGCCAGGTGTAGGACTCGACGGTGGGAGTATCGGGTTCGACCGCGAGCAGCTCGTGGCGCAGCCGCCACAGCGAGTGCTCGGGCACGTCGTCGGGGTCGTGCAGCGGGTCGACCTCGGCCTCGGTGGCGGACTGCAGCGGGTACGGGTCGTCGCCGGCCAGGTGGCCGTCCGCGGTGCACAGCAGGACGAGCTCGCCGATGCCGAACGCGGAGGCGTGGATCTTGGTCAGCTGCTCGGCGAACCGCAGCGTGTGGGTGGGCTTGGCGTGCCAGGTCAGGGCGGCGTCGGCGGGGTCGAACCCGCCGAGCGCCGACAGGGCGTCAAGGTTGCCGCGCAGCAGCTTCCGGAACTCCGGTGGCCGTGGCCTGCCGTGGTGCCGGTGCTGCGCACGCTCGGCGACGGCGTCGAGGAGCTGCTCGATCCGGTCGGCCGGGACGGCGGCCGGATCGCGCCACAGGTCCAGCAGTACGGGGACCGGCAGGTGTGGCAGCCGGAAGTCGGCGCGCAGCATCAGCAGTGCGGCCAACTGCGGGACGAAGTCGGGGTCGACCTGCCCGGCGGCGTCGAAGAGCCCGAGTACCTCGCACACCTCGACGAGCTCGGCGACGGGGAGCGCAGCGGTGCAGCGCAGGGCTCGCCACAGCCGGACGAACACCGCCAGCTCGGCCCACGGGTCGCCCGCCTCCCGGGTCCCGACCTGCTCACCACCGCTGGTGTCGCCAGCGTCGAACTCCAGGACGTAGTCGGCCAGGCAGCAGGGCTCGCAGTCCGGCAGCGTCACCACGGGGCCGCCCTCGCCCGCGCCGGTCAGGCGCACCCGGGCGGGCAGGAACCCGGTGGCCAGCAGCTCGACCAGGGCGCAGTAGTCCAGGCCCAGTCGCGGCAGCAGCTCGGACAGCCGGGCGGCGGTCCACTGCCAGCGCTCGGTGTCGGGACCGAAGCCGTAGAGCCGGGCGAGCGTGGCGCCCGCGGGCGTCTGCTCGAACAGCGTCTCGTACTCGGCCCGGCTCAGGCACAGGTACTCCAGCGCGAGGTCGAGCCGGACCGGGTAGCGCCAGAGCTGCCGGGGGAAGGCGACCGGTTCGCCGGCCCGGTCCAGCACGAACTCGGTGATGTCGTGGCGGAATCCGCGCAGCACGTCGAACCGGGTGGTGCCGAGCACCTCCAGGTACCGGCGGTTGACGTCCAACCGCTGGTCGTAGGGCAGTTCCGGAGCGGAGAAGTCCTGCGCCAGCGCGTCGTACGCGGTGGGCTCGGCCACCGGTACGGCCGGCGAGGAGTACGACGGTACGGCCCGGAACCAGTCGGCGGGCTCGTGGTCGCCGGCGTCCGCCGGGTCGGTGTCGTGCACCACGCCGTGCGGTGCACCGGCGGTCATGGCCTCCAGCGACTCGTTCACCAGGTCGATCAGCGGGATCGGGATCGTCGCGTCGGCCCGCGTCGCGGCCAGGTCGCCCAACGGCCCGGCCCGGTCGGCGAGTCGGGTGCCCAGCGTGTCCGTGCCCGCCCGGACCGTCAGCACGTCCTGGAGGTACGCGACATCGCCGAGTTCGGACAGCTCGCACGGTGATGTGCAGTTGACCAGGTCGCCGGGGTTGACCGGCGCGAAGGGACCGTCGGGCCCCGGGTCGGGGATCGAACTGCCGCCGGCCGCCTGGTGGACGGCGGTGGCGAACGGGTGGGCCGGGGTACCGATCAGGGCGTGCGCGAAGTCGGGCGCGCCGAGCGCCGTGATCGAACCGCGGTCGGTGAAACCTCGCGCGTACAGCGCCTCGGCGAGCGAGAAGTGCAGCCGGTCGTCGATCCCGGCGATCGCCGTCACCCCGTAGAGGGCGTCCAGCACGGTGACGGCAGTGCCGAGCCAGGCGGCGGCCTGCGGGTCGAGGCCGGACGCGCCGATCACGGTGTCCCGGGCCCCGTCGTCGAGCCCCTGGCCCCACTCCCAGCCGGCGTGGCCGGCCGCGCGGTAGGCGTCGAAGAAGCCCTGGATCAAGTCCTGCCCGGGGCGGGGCAGCAGCGGGACGGCCTCGGGCGTGGTCGGGCCGGGCCCGAGCGCTCCGGTGGTGACGTTGAAGAAGGCCTGGAGCATCCGCACGAAGGCGGCGATCCGCTCTTCCAACGTGCCCGGGCCGATCGCGGCGGGCAACAGGTCGGGGTGGTCGGTGAAAACCTTGGCCCAGTCGGCGAAGGTGAGTTCGGGCTGGTGCGGCAGCGGCCACGGAGCGGCGTCGAGGTTCGCCACGCTGTCCAGGGCGAAGCCCTCGCCGACCACCGCGGTGATCAGCGGCCGCGGGTCCGCCTCCTGCGTGATCGCGCACAGCACCAGTTCGAGGTGCGCGCGGGCCAGCGCCGGAGTGCCCGGCACCGACGCCCAGAACGGCTCGATGTCCGCAGCGGGGTCGGGATCGGGCACGGCGCTGTAGTACCCGGCGTAGCCGGTGGTGAGCGCGAGGCCGACACCGGACGCGCAGACCGGGGTCACCCCGTCCGTGCTGCCGAGCGCGCGCAGCCGGCGGGCCGCCATCTCGACCGTGACGAGCGGGTCCTCCGCGATCGCACCGGAGTCGATGGCCCGGCGCAGCACGTCGATGGTGGTGGCCTCGTCGGCCTGGGTGGCGAGCCGGTAGCGGACGGCGGCCGACACCTCCAGCGGCAGGCTGGCGGCGAGCGCGTAGAAGTACGGCGCGGGAACGTCGAAGGACGGGTTCACTGGCTCACCACGACAGGGATCGCCGCCGACGTACCGGCGGAGGACGACAGACCGGGGAACACCGGCACGGCCAGGCCCACCTGGGCCGCGGCGTGGCTCTTCGCCGCACAGGCGAGGGCGGTCGACACCCCGTGGACGTACTTCGCCAGCGTGTCCGCCTCGGTGCCGTGCACGGCGTAGTAGCTGACCAGGTCGCCCTCGAACTGGCGGCGGGCGGTGTCGTCCGACCCGACGTCCCGGTAGAGCGACTCCAGTGGCTGCGGCGGTTGGGGCAGCGGGTTCAGGGTGCGGTTGAAGACGATCTCCCGGGCGATGTGCCGGCACTGCGCGGGCGTCAGGGCGGTGATGTCGACCGGGTGGGCCGCGCCCGGGTCCTTGGCCAGCACCGCCTCGACGGCCTTCTGGACGGCCGTGAAGGACGGCGCGGATCCGTCCGTGGGCAGGTCCACCACGGCGGTGCCGACGGGCAGGCCGGCCGGCGAGGGCGGCAGGGCGAGGTAGAGCGCGGTCGGGCCCAGCGCCGCGTAGAGCACCGGGTCCGCGAGCACGGGCAGCGGACCGGCGTCCAGGTCCACGTCGTAGTTGAGGTCCTTCACCACGATCGGGGTGGGCACGCCACCGACCGTGCGGGTGACGGTGAGCGCGAGGTTGGGCCCGAGGTACTCGGGGACGGCGGGCGGGGCCGCCACCACGACCGCCGCCGTCGCCGCCGGGGCAGGCCCGGCGAACGGCAGCGTGTCCAGGTGCTGCACGACGGTCGCGGCCGGATCGGCCGGGTCGTAGTGCGCCGAGCCGAGCACCGAACCGGCGGCCCGCCCGTCCGGATCGCCGAAGGAGCGCTCGCTCACCTCGATCTTCAACCCGGTCAGGTAACTGGTGAAGTTCGCACCACTCGTGGGCTTGTCCGGATGCAGCCTGATCACCAGAACGGGCACGGCGCTGCCTCCCTGTCGCGCACGACCGCCTGCGCGGCCGACTCCCGGTACGGCGGCAGCCGGACACCGGCCCGGCTCTGCCTGTCCAGCACCATCCCATTGCGGGGCCACCGTGGCCAGGGTTCGTGTACGTATTCACCCGAACGAACGATGCGTCAACTCTGGTACCAAGGTGGCGAATCGCTTCTGCGCCGAGGGCACCGCGGAACCGCAGATCCGCTCTGGTGCCGGCACACCCGCCGGTTCAACCCTGGAGAGAGGCGAGCCAGGCGATCAGCAGTCGGTTGACCTCCTCGGGGCGCTCCTGCTGGATCCAGTGCCCGCAGCCGTCCAGGATGTGGGTGGCGGCCAGGGCGGGGAGGGTGGTCGGGAACGCGTCGATCGCGTCGGCCATCCAGGTCGTCGAAGCGTCCAGGGCGCCGCCGATGAACAGGGACGGCTGCTCGATCGGGGCCCCGCGGTACTGGGCGAGGTCCGCCCAGTCGCGGTCCATGCAGCGGTAGCGGTTGAGCGCCCCGGTCATCCCGGTGCGCTCGAACTCCCCGGCGTACACGTCGAGGTCGTCCTCGGTGAGCCAGGCGGGCAGCATGCCGGCGGGGAAGCGGTCGCGCAGCCGGCCACCGGTTCGGGCCACGAAGTGCGGGTCGGGCTCGCCCGGGGCGGGCATCGTGTCGGCGGACATGGCCGCGTAGAAGCCCGCGAGCCAGCCCCGCAGGTCGGGCTCCATCTCTGCCTCGGCCCGGCCGGGCTCCTGGAAGTACGAGACGTAGAACTCCTGGTCACCGCCCATCCGCGCGAAGACGTCGGTGGGGCGGGGACCGCCCGGCGGGGCGTAAGGGACGCTCAGCAGTCCGACGGCACGGAAGACTTCGGGATGGAGCAGGGCGGAGGCCGCCGCGATGTTCGCACCCCAGTCGTGCCCGACGACCACCGCACGCTCCTCACCCAGGGCGCGCACCAGGGCGACGTTGTCCGCCACCAGGTCGAGCATCCGGTACGCCTCCGTCGCGGCCGGCCTGGAGGAGCGGCCGTACCCGCGCACGTCGAGCGCCACGGCCCGGTACCCCGCCGCCGCGAGGGCCGGGAGTTGGCGGCGCCAGGAGTACCAGGACTCGGGAAAGCCGTGGACGAGCAGGACCAGCGGTCCGACCCCCTGCTCGACCAGGTGCAGACGCCCACCGGGTGCCTCGATGGTGCGGTGGCGCAGGTCGGTGGACAGCGCGGGCTGGTGCATCGCTTCTCCTCGGTTCGCGGGCGGCCCCGGTTGCCCACCGATCATGCGGCGCGGCGGCCGCGCGACGCGAGGACCCTTGCCATTCTGGCAAACTGGCAGGACAGGGCGGTGTAGGCGGCACGGTCGGAGGGAGCGGGACAACAGTGACGGACGACGGCACGGCCGACACGCTGGCGGCCATGGGACCCCGGCTGCGGACCGCGCGCGAGCGGCACGGCGCCACGCTCACCGCCGTCAGCCGCGCGACCGGCATCTCGCCCAGCACGCTGTCCCGGATCGAGACGGGCCGGCGCAAGCCGACCCTGGAGGTACTGCTGCAGCTCGCGAAGGCGTACGACGTCTCCCTGGACGAACTGGCCGGCACCGCCCCCGTCGCGCCGGCCGGACCGCGCCCCCCGGTGCCGCAGCGTTCCGGCAACGACAAGGCGGTACTCCCGCTGACCCGGTACGTCGGGGGCCTGCACGCCCACAAGCACGTCCTGCCCGCCATCGACGCACCACCGATGCGGCCGCGTCAGGTGTCCCACGACGGATACGAATGGCTGTGCGTCCTGTACGGGCGCCTGTGGCTGGCACTCGGCGACCAGGACCTCGTGCTGACCGCCGGGGACGTGGCCGAGTTCGACACCCGCACCGCCCACGGACTCGCGAACGCCGGCCCCGGCGGACCGGTCGAATACCTGATCATGTTCGGCCCACAGGGCGAGCGCCTACGACCGCGCACCCCGGCCACCGGCGGCTGGGCCCGGTAGGGCGGAGGCGGCCGGGGCGACGGCTCGGTGATCGGGCCGTGTCCGGTGTCACGAACAATGGCCGCTTCCACGCTCGCCGGACTGCCCAGGCGGCTGCCGGCTGAGCCCGTCTCGCTGCCCGGTGAGGCGTTTCACAGCTGGGTTGCCACTCTGGCGGGGGTTCTTGAGCCGAGCTTGGCACCGGTACTGTCTGACGCACAGTCACTATTGTTGGGGGTGTGGGGTGACGGGGATCGAGATTGCGGTGCGGTACGAGTTCGCCTACCTGGTCCGCAAGGCCCAGCGGGTGGGCGGACGCGCGGACCAGGAGGTCGAACGGGGCCTGGATGCGGGCATGGACCGCCTCCACGACCTGGTGACCGCCAAGCTCGGCCGCGATCCGGCGCTGGAGCGCGCCGCGCAGGAGGCCGAGACGGGGCAAGGCGATCCCAGCGAGCGCACCCGGCGCCGCCTGATCGACTCCCTGGAGGACGCCGCCGAGCACGACCCCGGCTTCGCCCGGGCCTTGACCGACCTGGTCGAGCAGTTGCAGGCGGCCCAGAAGACCGCCGGCGTGGGCGGGGTGTCGGCGTCCACCGGCGGCACGGCGGTCGGCGGGAGTGTGTCGATCACGGCAGAGGGCGGTTCGGCCGCCGCGTTCACGATGGGCGACGTGAGTCTCGGGGTTCCTGCGGTCGACCCTACCCGGCCGGGCCCGGACCAGAGCTGACCGAGCCCGGTACCACCTTCTCCGCGCCGGACACCGCCGGTATTCACATCAGTGCGCGGGGGCAGTCGATCGCAGCCGGTCACATCGAGCACGCCCACGCCCCGGGGTCGGTGGATGCCTCGGGCGAGCGGTCGATCGCCTTCCATACGGGAGGTGCCCCGTTCCTCGGGGTCGCCAGCACCGGGGACTACGCCACGATCGTGCACCTGCCGCCCGGCGAGTTGCGTCCACCCGCGCAGGTGGACGCCCCACCGGGTATCGACAACCTGCCCTTCCGCGTCGGCCGGTTCGTCGGACGTGCCGGTGAGCTGGAGCGCCTGGACGCGGCCCTCACGGCCCCGGGCCGGGGGGCCGTGCTCGTGGTCGACGGGCTGGGCGGGGTCGGCAAGAGCACCCTGGCCGCGCACTGGGCCGCCACCCGCTCCCACGGCCTCACTCCGGTCCGGTGGATCACCGCCGACAGCCCCGCCACCGTCCAGCGGGGTCTGGCCAAGCTCGCCACCACCCTGCAGCCCGCCCTGGACGAGGTCCTGACGCAGGAGCAGCTGGCCGAACGTGCACTGCAGTGGCTGGCCACCCACACCGGCTGGCTGCTGATCCTCGACAACGTCAACAACCTTGCCGACATCGCCCCGCTGCTGGCCCGTGCCTCCACCGGGCGGGTCCTGATCACCAGCCGCCTCACCGTCTGGCCCGCCGGCACCACCGTCGTGCGCCTGGACGTCCTCACCCCCGCCGAATCCATCGGCCTGCTCACCCGCTCCGCCACCCGCACCGACCCCGGGCGGGACATGGACCGGGCCGAGCACCTGTGCGAGGAACTCGGACACCTGCCGCTGGCCGTCAACCAGGCCGGGGCCTATATCGCCGAGGCCGACATCACGCCACGCGCCTACCTGGAACTGCTCGCCGACTACCCCGCCGACATGTACCGGGAAGAGGGGTCGGGCGAGTTGGACGAAGGCGGGCGGACCATCGCGCGGATCTGGCGGATCACCCTGGAGCGCCTCACCGACACCCCGTTGGCCGGACAGGTCCTGCGGACCATTGCCTGGTACGCGCCCGACGGCATCCCCCGCACCCTCCTCGCCCCTCTCGACAATCCACCCGCCGTCCACCGGGCTGTCATGCGACTGGCCGCCTACAGCATGATCACCGTCAGTTGCGGCACCCTGAGAGTGCACCGGCTGGTCCAGGCCGTCTCCCGCACCCCCGACCCCACCGACCCCCACTGCACCCCCGACCTCATCGACCAAGCCCGCCAGAACGCCACCACCGCCCTGTGCATCGCCCTTCCCCAGACCTGGGAGACCCCCGACACCTGGCCCGTCTGGCGCACTCTGCTTCCCCACATCGACGCCTTGGCCTGCCACACCGACCCCGCTACCGACACCGACACCACCGCGGCAGTCCTCAATGTGGCCGGTCGCTTCCTCGACGAGCAAGGCCAGAACACCCGCGCCCTCGAACACCTCCAACGGGCGGTGGCCGGCGCGGTGCGGGTGCTGGGCGAGGACCACCTCGCCACCCTCACCGCGCGCAACAACCTCGCCGGCGCCCACGAGTCGGTGGGGGACCTGGCCCGGGCCATCCCCCTGTACGAGCAGACCCTGGCCGACATGGTGCGGATGCTGGGCGAGGACCACCCGGCCACCCTGACCACCCGTAACAACCTCGCCAGCGCCTACGAGTCGGCGGGGGACCTGGCCCGGGCCATCCCCCTGTACGAGCAGACCCTGACCGACCGGGTTCGAGTGCTCGGCGAGGACCACCCCCACACCCTCACCACCCGCAACAACCTCGCCTACGCCTACGAGTCGGTGGGGGACCTGGCCCGGGCCGTCCCCTTGTGCGAGCAGACCCTGGCCGACATGGTGCGGGTACTGGGCGAAGACCACCCCCACACCCTCACTACCCGGCACAACCTGGCCGGCTGGCGGGGGCAGGCGGGGGATCCGGCCGGGGCCGTCGCCGCGTACGAGGCGGTACTGGCCGACCGGAAGCGGGTGCTGGGCGAGGACCACCCCGACACCCTCACCACCCGCTTCCTACTCGCCGAGTGGCGGGGAAAGGCAGGGGACGCGGCTGGGGCCGTCGCCGCGTACGAGGCGGTACTGGCCGACCGGAAGCGGGTGCTGGGCCCCGACCACCCCGACACCCTGACCACCCGTGGCAACCTCGCGTGGTGGCTGCGAGAGGCCGGGCACCGGCGGGAAGCGATGGACATCACCGCTGCCCTGCTGACGGACCGGGCGCGGGTTCTCGGGGAGAACCATCCCGATACTGTGCGGGCCCGGAACAATCTTGAGCGGTGGCAAGCGGAGGCAGAGGACAGCTGACCGTGAGCTCGCTCCGCTTTGACGGACACCATCGGTGTGGTGGTCAGGCCCGAGCACGGTCTCGTACTCGGCGGGACTTCGGTAGCCGAGACTGCTGTGCAACCTGCTTATGTTCTACCAGGCTTCGAGTTTTCCACAAGCACAACCCATCCGGAGGCGGCCCTTCGAGGGCTGCAGCCTGGCTACGTCGACGCCCGGATGACTCCCTGACAGGTGATTGCAACGGATTCCGGCAGCTGGCCGCTGACACTCTGACCAGGAAGTCAGCTCATCAGCTGGCGCATTTCCTACCTTCCCCATGCTCCCGCCGAACGCTCCCCGGCGAGATGGCTGCCGCCATGAAGGAGAGAACCGCCAAGGCGGCGAACAGCTTCGGATAGCCGCCCAGTTGGCCAGCGAGTGCCGCTCCACCCCACGGTGCGAGCGCGCCCGCGATGGTGACAGGGGCGCCGAGCAGTCCGTTGAGCCTGCCGTACGCTGCGGGGCCCCACCGGTCGGTGACGGCGGTGGCCTGCAGCAGGGTGATGTTGCCGCGGACCGTGCCTGCGAGAATGGCGATTGCGATCAGCAACGGGACCGGGCCGGGGGTGACGGCCAGAAGCCCCGTGGTGACCCCGCCGGCGGTGATGAGTGCGGCGGTGCGGATCCGGACCGAGGTACGGCGGGCCCAACTGCTGTAGAGCGTGCGCCCGATGGTCTGTCCCAAGCCTCCGAGCCCGAGTGCCCAGGCGGCTGCGGCGGGGCTGGCGCCGCGCCCGACGAGCAGGGGAACGAGGCCGAAGACCACGCCGTAGAGGGCGAACGATGACAGCGTCAGCGCAGTCGCGAGCAGGAGGAAGGGGCGGAAGCGGCCGATGGACGGCCCTCCTGCCCCCGTTTTCGCCATGGGTGGAGGTGCCGCCAACCACGGACCGCGAAGGGCGAGCGCGTGGGCCGGGATAGTGACTGCAGCCAGCACCGCCGCGAGCGCGAGGTAGGTGCCACGCCAGCTGAGGTGTTCGACCAGGTACGCGGTCAGGGGCGCGAAGAGCGTGCTGGCGAGTCCCCCGGCAAGCGTCAGTGTCGTGAGAGCTCGGACGCGATCCGGCCCGTACCAGCGGGTGAGGGCAGCGAACGCGGGCTGGTAGAAGGTCGAGGCCATGGCGGCGCCGGCCAAGAACCAGGCGACGAAGAAGACCGGGAGGCTCGGCGCGAGCGCGACGCCGCCCACCGCGACCACACCGAGCGCCGAGCCCGCCGTCATCACGAGCCGGGGACCGTGTCGATCCAGGACACGCCCGACCGGTATCCCCGTGAGAGCGGAGACGAGCAGCGCCACCGTGAACGCGGCGGTGGTCGCGCCGGCCGACCAACCGGTTGCGGCGGTGATGTGCGGGGCGAGGACGGGGAAGGCGTAATAGAGGACGCCCCACCCGGTGATCTGAGTCGCGCACAGCGCGGGCAGCGCGGCGCGGGGCCGCGACCGGTCCCCCGTTCCGGTCGCGGCCCCGCTGGTCTGAGAGGTGGTCACCCTGTGGCTCAGCAACCGCCGGAGGGGACGGAGGCTCCGGAGCCGATGGTGAGGAGCTGGGTCGCGGGAGCCGAGCAGCAACCGCCGCTCCCGGACTTGGTGGCCTCCGGCTCGTCGAAGAGACCGGCGCCGCCGCACACCCCGGTCTCGGGGAGAGTGAGCTCGACGCGCTCGGCAGCCTCGTGGTCGCCGGCGAGTGCAGCGACGACCGAGCGGACCTGCTCGTAGCCGGTCATGGCGAGGAACGTCGGGGCGCGGCCGTAGCTCTTCATGCCGACAAGGTAGACGTCCGGCTCGGCGGGGTGGGCCAGTTCGGCCGCGCCGTGAGGGTAGACGGTGCCGCAGGAGTGCTGGTTGGGGTCGATGAGGGGCGCGAGTTTGAGCGGGGCCTGAAGACGCTCGTCGAGGGTGAGCCGCAGCTCGGAGGACCAGGAGTGGTCGGGCCGGAAACCGGTCAGGCCGATGATCTCGTCCAGGTTGCCGATCCGGGCGCCGTCGGCGGCGACGAGCACCAACCGGCCGCCGTCGCGCTCGACTGCCTCGGTGCGAAAGCCCTGGACGACCTCGATGTGGCCGGCGGCTACGGCCTGCTTGGCCCGCTCGCCGAGGGCACCGCGGGCAGGGAGCTGGTCGGCGGAACCACCACCGAACGCGTTGCCGACGCTGCCGCGCCGCAGGACCCACACCGCGCTGGTGCCGGGCTCGGCCTTGGCGAGTTCGGCGAGCGTGACGAGTGCGGTCAGCGCGGAGTGACCGGAGCCGACGACCGCGGTGCGGCGGTGTGCGTGCCGAGAACGGGTGACGGGGTCCGCGGTGTCGGGGACGGCGTAGGAGATGCGGTCAGCCAGCGCGCGCTCACGGACGGCGGGCAGCCCGTCACTGCCGAGCGGGTTGGGGGTGGCGAAGGTGCCGGAGGCGTCGATGATCGCGGCAGCGAGCAGCCGCTCTTCGGTGCCGTCGGCTGCGCGGGTGTGCACGGTGAGGGGCTGCTCGGCACGGCCTGAGTCGACGACTCGGTCGCGACCGCGCCGAGCGGCGCCGATCACTGTGGTGCGGTACTGGACACGCTGCCCGAGGGCGTCGGCGAGCGGCTGCAGGTACAGCTCGACCCACTCGGCCCCGGTCGGGTAGCGCTGCGGATCGGGGCTCTGCCAACCGGTGGGCGCGAGCAGACGGGCTGCAGCCGGGTCGACCAGCTCGGACCACGCGGAGAACAGCCGGACGTGCCCCCAGGCCCGCACCGAGGTCGCTGCCGACGGACCGGCTTCCAGGACCAGCGGTTCGAGGCCGCGTTCGAGCAGCTCAGCAGCGGCAGCCAGGCCGGTCGGTCCGGCTCCGACCACGACGACTGGCAGGGGCTCGGCGGGGGTGTTCTCACTCATCACGGTTCTCCGGGCGGTGCAGTGGCTGATAGGACTCGGGCGAGGTGGGTGGGCTGTCAGCAGCAGGCGGAGCCGGCGGCCACGGCTTCGCGCTTGGCGGCGGACCCGCAGCAGCTCTGGGAGTCCTCCGCTTCCTGGGCCGTTCCGCAGCACGGCGTGATCCCGGCGGTGGGGCTCTCGGTGGTGGCGGCCGGACCGCAACAGGCGGCGGGCTCCTCGGTCACGGGGGTGGTCGGCTCGCTCATGGCTGTCTCCCTCTGGTCGGGATGTGCGCCGGCCAACGGGCTGGAAGGAACCCTCCGCCCGCTGATTCGACGCTTGTCGATATGGCCGAGCTTGCCGCTTGCATCGACAGATGTCAACATAGACGCATGTCGAATCTGGAGACCCTGGAGCTGCCGCTCATCGCGGGCGACGTCACACCGTGCTGCCCGCCGGTGACCTCGGCCGCGCTCTCCGAAGCGGACTCGGTGCGGATGGCGACGATGTTCAAGGCGCTCGCCGACCCGGTGCGCCTCCGTCTCTTCTCCCGGATCGCCTCCCACCCGGCCGGCGAGGCCTGCGTCTGCGACATCCAGGACGTCGGGGTGTCCCAGCCGACGGTGAGCCACCACCTGAAGAAGCTACGCGACGCCGGCCTGCTGACCTCGGAACGGCGCGGCACGTGGGTGTACTACAGGGTCGGACCGGCAGCGCTCCCCGCGATGGCCCGACTGCTCACGACGGGGTGAGTACGCCCAATCGCAAACCCGCCCCCAGAGCGCCTCAAGAACTCGCCCGCTGACCGTGATACGAGCGGCGGGCGCATCATTCGTCGTCGAGCGTGAGCTGGCAGCGATGGAAGTCGAAGTGCTGGGTCGGGTAGTGATAGAGGTCGCCCAAAGTCATGAAATCCGTGAAGAACGGGTCCTACCGGACGGGATAGTGCATGCCGAGCGCAAGGTTCGCCTCGCTCTCGCCTTCCAGCTGTTTGTGCAGGCTCGCGATGACACGGTCTGCCTTCGCCCCCATCCGCCGGTGTCCGTACAGGTACACGGCCACGCACGGTCCCAGATAGTTGATGACGTCGAACGGCCGGGTCGCTGCGTTCAACAACCGCGCATACGCCCTGCTCACGCCGGATGGGAGGCGCCCGAAGACGCGCGCCAGGACGAGCAACGATCGGACGACCATGTAGCCGAAGAGCATGTGGAACAGCAGCTGTTCGTTCGTCCAGCGAGTGCCGAGCGTGGGCCTGCTCAAATCGTCCTCGTCGGCAGATGCGAGCAGATCATGGAACGTTCTGCGGGCCCGTTCCAACTCGCCGTGGACGATCTGTCGGTTCATGGGCTCTGCGTCGACCATGGCCACCAGCGCTCCCTCGGCCCCTGCCACTGCCCCGGAGTTCATCCTGGCGTAAGACGCCAGGAAGCGTGAGCAGCGGCACAAGCGGCAAGGGTAGGCGTCGGACCTGAGGCACCAGCTGAGCTCAGACCAGCCGAAGCTTGATCTCCTGGACCGCAGTACGGGCGGTACGGCCGACGCCGATCAGCGTGGCGGATGCGGGACCGGTCCAGTCGCCGTAGCCGAGCAGGTGAATCCGCTCGTCCTCGACCGCCCGGGTGCCCTCCATCGGGACGCGCCCGCCTGGCTGGCGCAACCCCAGGGGCGCCAAGGCTGCGAGGTCGGGGCGGAAGCCCGTGCACCAGATGACGGCGTCGCAGTCCCAGGTGCTGCCGTCTTCCCAGGCCGGACCTTCCGCGGTGAGGTGGCGGAACATCGGGTGCGCGATGAGGAGTCCGGCGTCGCGGGCTACCCGGACCGGGGCCACCGCCACGATGTCGCCGAGCGAGCCGGGACCACCCCCGTCGCCCTGCACCCGCCGGGTGGCGAGGTCGAACAGCGCCCGGCCGTCGATCTCGTCCGGCAGGTAGCGCGGCGGGCGCTGGGTGACCCAGCGGACGGTGGCGTGCGGTACCAGGTCCGCCGCGATCTGCGCGCCCGAGTTCCCGCCCCCGACCACCACGACCCGCTGGCCGACGAACTTCGCCGCGCCGCGGTAGCCGTGGGTGTGGAGCTGACGACCCGTGAACTCGGCCAGCCCGGGGACGGCGGGGATGAAGGGGCGGTTCCAGGATCCGGTCGCCATGATGAGCGCGCGGCTGGTCCAGTCGCCGTCGTCGGTGCGGGCCACCAGGCCCTCCCCCTCGGACTCGACGGCCCCGACACGAACCGATCGTCGGACACCCAGTTCGTACCGCTTCTCGTAGTCAGTGAGGTACGCCGCGACGTGCGGGGCGTCCGGGTACTCCTCCCCCCTCTGATGCGGCATCGGCCGCCCCGGCAGCGAGGAGAAGGTGGCCGGCGAGAAGAGCCGCAGCGTGTCCCAGTACTCCTGCCAGGCGCCGCCAGGCGCCGTCGCGGCATCCAGGATGGCGAAGTCGAGCCCGGCACGGCGCAGGTAGAACCCGGCCGCTAGTCCTGCCTGTCCCCCACCAACCACGAGCACGTCGGCGTGCCGCGCAGCAGTCATCGTGCGGCTGCCCGGCGACGACCGAAGACCAGCGCGACCAGGGCGAGCCCGACCACCCCGCCCACCAGCTGCATGCCCACGAACCCGGCCAGCGAGCTGGGCGCGATCCCGGCGAAGGTGTCGGTGAACGCGCGGCCAATGGTGACCGCAGGGTTGGCGAAGGAGGTGGAGGAGGTGAACCAGTAGGCGGCGCCGATGTAGGAGGCGACGGCGATCGGGGCGAACCGCAGGTGATCGGTCTTCGCGAGCCCGAAGATCAGCAGCACCAGCCCGGCCGTGGCCACCACCTCGCCGAGCAGCAGGTGCCCGGCCGAGCGGTCGTGGGTGGACCAAGCCACCAGCCGCTCGCCGAACATGGCGTTCGCCAGCACCGAGCCGCCGATCGCCCCGGCGATCTGCGCGGGCACATAGGCGGCCACCTCGCGCCCGCCCAGCCCCTTCGGGTCGCGGCGCCCGGTCCACCACTCGGCCAGGGTGACCACGGGGTTGAAGTGCGCGCCGGAGACGGGGCCGAGCAGCAGGATCAGCACGCCGAGCCCGAAGACGGTGGCCAGCGAGTTGGCCAACAGCTGCAGGCCGACATCATGGGTCAGTTCAGTGGCCTGGATCCCGGAGCCGACGACGACCGCGACGAGCGCTGCGGTACCCAGGAACTCGGCCCCCACCCGGTTGAGCAGCGGCACCCGCGGCGCCTCTACGGCCAGCGGCTCGGCAACGCCGGCAGCACTCATGGCGGTGGAGCCGGCGGAGGAAGCGGGTACGGTCTCGGTGGTGCTCACGGGTGGCTCCTGGTGCAGGGGTGGAACGAACGGGAAGCCGGTCAGCAGGACCGTTTGCGGTCCTGCTCCGCCGCCTCGCGGGCAGCGGCCGCCAGCCCGGCGAACTCCGCCGCCACGGCCTCCAGGGCCTCGGGGCGGAGCTTGTAGTAGGTGAAGCGGCCGCAGGGCTCGGTTTCCACGAGACCGGCGTCCCGCAGGGTCTTCAGGTGGTTGGAGAGGTTGGTCTGCTTGGCTCCGGTCTCCTCGACCAGGTGCGTCGTGCACAGTGCCTCGCGGGCAAGGAGAGTGATGATCCGCATGCGCAGCGGGTCGCCCAGCACCCTCATTACATCACTATCGACTGACATCACCATGGAATGATACGTTAGCCGGTGTCGAGGGACTTGCCAAACCCTCAGGCAGCCAAGCCCGTGGACCGTTCGGCCCACACCGCGCCGTTCCCTGCCCCCGTGGCTCCGCCGGAGGAAGAACCATGTCCAGCACCACCGCGTCCGTCCTCTTCGTCTGCATCCACAACGCCGGACGCTCCCAGATGGCGGCCGGCTTCCTGCGCCACCTCGCGGGCGACCGCGTGGAGGTCCGCTCCGCCGGCTCGATCCCCGGCGACCAGGTCAACCCCGCAGCTGTGGCAGCGATGGCCGAGCTGGGCATCGACATCTCCGACCAGACCCCGAAGGTCCTCACCACCGAGGCTGTCGAGGCCTCCGACTACGTGATCACCATGGGCTGCGGCGACGCCTGCCCGTACTTCCCGGGCAAGACCTACCTGGACTGGAAGCTGGACGACCCGGCCGGCCAGGGCGTCGAGGCCGTGCGCCCGATCCGCGACGAGATCAAGGGCCTGATCGAGGGCCTGATCGCCGAGATCGACGCGAAGCGGGAGGCCTGACGAGGTGACCGACACCGACGTGCGCGAGGTCGTCGGTGTCGGCTCGAGCCCTGGCGGGTGCGCCGCCGCGCTCCACGCCGAGCGGCACCTCGCCGCGCCGGCCGACCGCGAGGCCGCCGCCGTCGCGGCCTGATCGGCCCGTCCCGCGCCGATGTTCTATCGTTGATCGTCGATGAATGCTGGCAGCCGGCGCTCAGCGCCTCGTACGGATGGTGGTCGCCCATGACCTCGGAGCTGACGACGTCGACCAGCACGCTGCTGGTGGTGGCGATGGCCGCGGAGCACGCCGCCGAGGTGCTGAGGATCTATCAGGCCGGGATCGACGAGGGCAACGCGACCTTCGAGACCACTGCGCCGGACTGGTCGGCCTTCGACGCGGGCAAGCTGGCCGACCACCGCCGGGTCGCCCTCGACCCGGTCGACCGGAGCGTGCTCGGCTGGGTGGCCGCGTCGGCGGTCTCCAGCAGGTGCGTGTACGCCGGTGTCGTCGAGCACTCCGTCTACGTCGCGCCCGAGGCTCGTGGTCGCGGGGTCGGCGGGGCACTGCTGGACGCGCTGATCACCTCGACGGAGGCGGCCGGGATCTGGACCGTGCAGTCGGGGATCTTCCCCGAGAACGCCGCGAGCCTGGCGCTGCACGCCGGTCGGGGCTTCCGGGTGATCGGCACGCGCGAACGTGTCGCCCAGCAGCAGGGCGTCTGGCGGGACGTCCTGCTGCTGGAGCGACGCAGCTCCGTCGTCGGCTGACCGACAACGGAGCTGTCCGGGGCCCCGGAACACCCCCCCGGGCGCGGGCCCCGCCGCCACCAGGGCGGGGGTGGCGGCCGAAAAGACCCATGGGACCATAAGGGCCCAAAAACAGACCCCACATCCGGGGCAGCACCA
>NZ_JBHYKG010000010.1:0-17809 GCF_042741245.1 Kitasatospora sp. NPDC058965 | reverse complement strand
GGCTGACCGACAACGGTGCTGTCCGGGGCCGCTGCACACGCCCGGTGCAGCGGCCCCGGACGCATCAGGGGAGCTGGAAGGGCAGTTCCAGACCGTGGAGAGCTTCGGCGCACTGACAGGTCCGGCTCTGCGGCAGCAGCTCGACCGTCCTGAGGATGACCGACTTGAGCCGCCCGGTGTTCTCCGCGAAGACCCGGAAGACCTCCTCCTGGCCGACGCTGTCCTGGGCGTCGATGCCCGCGTCGTAGTCGGTCACCAGCGCCACCGCCGTGTAGCAGAGCGCGAGTTCGCGGGCCAGCACCGCCTCGGGGTGGCCGGTCATGTTGACCAGGGACCAGCCGGCGGCGGCGAACCACTGCGACTCGGCCCGGCTGGAGAACCGCGGTCCCTCGACGACCACCATGGTCGCGCCGTCGTGGGCCTCGGTGCCCGCCGCCGCTGCGGCCTTCAGCACGGCGGCCCGGCCGGGAGCGCAGTACGGGTCGGCGAAGGAGACGTGCACCGCGCCTTCGTCGTAGAACGTCTGGACCCGACCGCTGGTGCGGTCCACCACCTGGTCGGGAACGACGATGCTGCCGGGCCCGAGCTCGCGGCGCAGGGAGCCCACCGCACAGGGAGCCAGGATCTGACGGACCCCCAGCGAGCGCAGTGCCCAGAGGTTGGCGCGGTAGTTGATGCGGTGCGGCGGCAGTTGGTGGTGGCGGCCGTGGCGCGGCAGGAAGGCAACCCGGCGGCCGGCCACGGTGCCGATGGCGATGGCGTCCGACGGGTCGCCGTACGGCGTGGCCAGGCGGACGTGCTCGGTGTCCTCCAGGAGTTGGTAGAAGCCGCTGCCGCCGATGACCGCGAGGTCGGCGGCGGGCTCGATGGTGCCGGTCATGGTGCTCCGTTTCGGGTCGCAGCCGGTGCGGGCCGTTCGGTGAGGTCCAGCTCGTCCAGCGAGGTGATGCAGGCGTGCCCGGTCACGGCGCAGCCTCGGGGGTCGTCGGCGCGGCGGACGGTGACGGTCTGCCAGCCGGCCTGTGCGGCGGCGTCCAGTTCCTCGGTGACGTCGCTGGCGAAGAGGATGCCTGCGGGGTCGGAGCCGATGGCTGCGGCGATGGACGCGTAGGAGGCGGCATCGCGCTTGCCGCCGGCGGTGGTGAGGTCGAAGTAGCCGCTCAGCAGGGGGGTCAGGTCCCCGAAGGCCGTGTGGCCGAACCAGTCGCGCTGTGCGGCGACCGCGCCGGAGGAGTAGATGTGGCGGGCGATGCCGGCGGCCTTCCAGTGCGCGAGCGCGACGGGGACGTCCGGGTAGACGTGCCCGGCCAGCTCGCCCGTCCGGTAACCCTCGGCCCAGATGAGCGCCTGCAGGGTCTTGAGCGGTGCGGCCTTCACGTCGCGGTCGGACCAGCCCGCCAGCAGCTCGGTCGCGGCTTCGAGGGAGAGTTCCCGGTCGGCTGCGTGGTCCCGCACGGCAGCCAGCAGTTCGCCTCCTGCCACCGTGTGCTGATGCTCGGTCAGCCAGGCCGCGAGACGGGTGCGGGCGTAGGGGAACAAGACGTCGTGGACGTGCGAGAGCGAGCCGGTGGTGCCCTCGATGTCGAGCACCACGGCCTGCACGGTGCGGGCGACAGTGATCACCGGCCGTCCCCGGCGAGGAGGGCGTCCAGGCGCGGGAAGCCCTGCGCGATCGGCTCGCCCGTGAAGTCGCCGACCCAGCCGTCCTCCTTCTCGAAGAACCGGATCGCGGCGAACTCCGGGCGCGGGCCCATGTCGAACCAGTGCCGGGTCCCGGCCGGTACCGAGAGCAGGTCGCCCGCTTCGCAGACCACGGCGAGCACCTGTCCGTCGAGGTGCAGGTAGAAGCAGCCGGTGCCGTGGGCGAAGAAGCGGACCTCGTCCTCGCCGTGGCGGTGCTCGTCGAGGAACGTGGCGCGGGCCGCGGCCGCCTTCTCGCGCCAGGCGTCGCTGTCCTCCTGGTGCAGGCGGGCGATGTCCACCAGGCGCAGGCCCTGGAGGGCACACAGCTCGTCGACCTGGGCGCGGTAGCTCTCCAGCAACTCCTCCGAGGTGGTGTCGGCGCTCACCGCTGCGGCGAGCGGCCAGCGCTGGAACGCCACGCCGTGGGACTTGAGCCGCTCGGTGATGACGGCCTCGTCGCGGGTGCGGAGCAGCACCGTGGCGGAGTCGTCCTCGGGCATGATCTGCAGGAGTGTCATCTTCTCGGACCTCTCAGAACGCGGGGATCAGGTCGGCGCCGGTGAGCAGCAGGAGTTGGCACATCGCCTCGAAGCACTCCAGCCGGTTCCTGGCCTGGGCGAGGTCACTCCCCCAGACCGTGATGCCGTGCTGGGCGATCAACAGCCCTGGTGCGAGGGCCTTCTCGCCTGCGAGGTAGTCGCTCACCTCGGAGGCGATGCGTGAGACGTCGGGCCAGTTGGGGAAGAGCGGCACCTCGGCCGTCGCGGGGTCGCTCAGGCCCAGGCCCTTGAGCAACTCGAAGCCGGCGAGTGCGACAGCGCCCACTTCGCCGTCGGCGGGTCCGCGCGAGGCGATGGCGGTGGCGTACGGGGAGTGCACGTGGATGACGGCCGCAGCGTCGGTGTGGCGGTAGACGGCGGCGTGGATGGCGGTCTCGGCCGACGGCCGGGCGGCCCCGGAGCGCAGCGGAGTCCCACCGGTGGCGGAGATCTCGATCATGTCCGGCGCAGCGAGGCTGTGCTTGTCCCGGCCGCTGGGAGTGATCAGTGCGGTGTCCTCGGTACCGGGCAGCCGGACGGAGAGGTTTCCGGCCGTTCCCGGCATCCAGCCTCGTTGGTACAAGGCCTTGCACTCGCGGGCCAGTTCATCACCGAGGCCGGGTCCCGCCCCCGGCCGCACGGTGCGGCGCTCGGTGACGATGGCGGTGATCAGCTCGGCGGGGGTGACGTCGAAGGCCGGGTTGTAGGCTGCCGCGCCGGGCGGTGCGGCCGGCCCGGCGACCTCGGCGGCCTCGCGTTCCTCGATCACGATGCCGCTGCCGTCCGCCAACGACGGGTCCCAACTCGACTCCGGCGCGACGACGATGAACGGGATTCCGTGGCGGGCGGCGGCGACCGCGAGGGAGTAGGTGCCGATCTTGTTGGCGGTGTCGCCGTTGGCGGCGATCCGGTCGGCGCCGACGAGGACGCAGTCGACCATGCCGCGCGCCATCGCGGCGGGGCCGGTCGAGTCGGTGCAGAGCCGGTAGGGCACCCCGGCCTCGCCGAGCTCCCATGCGGTGAGTCGGGCGCCTTGCAGCAGTGGCCGGGTCTCGCCGACCAGGACCTCCTCGATCCCTCCCCGGTCGGCGAGTTGCAGGATGGTGCCGAGCGCGGTGCCGACAGCGGCGGTGGCCAGCCGACCGGTGTTGCAGTGGGTCAGCACCCGCAGCGGCCTGCCCGGGCACAGCTGCGCCACCAGCCCGGCGGCTCGCGCCACCATCGCCTCGTTGACCGCGATGTCCTCCGCCAGCATGGCCCGGGCCTCGGCGAGCACCGCCGCCGGGCCGTCGCCCAGGCGGGTCAGCGCGCGCTCCACCGCCCAGGCCAGGTTGACGGCGGTGGGCCGGGCCCCGGCCAGCCGTTCGGCGTCGGCGCGGACCGCCTCCTCGGACTCGTGCTGGTGCGCGGAGAGCGCGACGCCGAGTGCACCGGCCAGGCCGATCGCGGGCGCGCCGCGCACCGCGAGCGAGGTGATGGCCTCGATCACCTCGTCCACCGAACAGAGCCGCAGCTCCTCGTACCGGTGCGGCAGGGCGCGCTGGTCGACGGCTGTGACGGCGCCGTCGGTCCAGTGCAGTGAGGGCCGTATCGGGGCGGGAGCCATGGTGTCCTCCGGGCTGGTGGATGACGGTCAGTCAGCGAGGGGCTTGGCGTGCAGTTCGACCAGCCGCTCGGGCTCGGCGAGGTCGACGGCGATCCGGACGGCGTCGGTGCCGGTGGCGATGACGTAGCCGTAGCGGGACATGTAGCCGCGGGGCGGCAGGGCCAGGCGGGTGCCCGGGCCCGCGGTGGCAACGGCCTTGTGGATGCTGGGGCCGAGCCGGTCCTCGTGGACGACCGCCTCGATGGCCTCGCAGTCGGCGGCCGGGTAGAGGAAGCGGACCGCGGCGTGCCGGTGGTGGCGGGCCCGGGTGTCGGGGGTCTGTCCCGCAGCCACCTGGGCGGCGGCGACGGCGGGGTCGCAGCCGGTGGCGAGGGCGCCCAGGTAGGGGATGAAGTCGCCACCGAGCCGGGCGTTGATCTCGACCAGGCGCGGGCCGTTCGGGGTGAGCTTGAACTCGGTGTGGGTGGCGCCGTGCCCGTAGCCGATGGCCCGGTGGATGCGGTCGAGCTGGTCGAGCAGCTCCGGGTCGGTGAGCAGCGGGTCGGCGGCGTCGACGGTGTGGCCGGTCTCCTCGAAGAACGGCGCCAGGCCGGTCTCCTTGCGGGCGACGACCAGGGGCGTGCACTCGCCGTTGGAGATCACGGCGTCCACGCTGATCTCCGGTCCGGTGAGGTACTCCTCGACCAGGACATCGGCCTCGTAGCGCGGCACGCCGGGCCAGTTGGCGCCGCTGGCGGCCTCGAAGGCGGCGGCCACGGCGGAGGCGTCGTCGGCGAGGACGACACCGAGGCTGCCGGCCAGGCCCCGGGCCTTGACGATGACGGGGTAGCCGATCTGCTCGGCCGCGGACAGGGCCTGCTCGGCGGTGGCGACCGGGTGCGAGGCGGGCCCCGGAACTCCTGCCCGGGCGAGGACGGCTCGGGTGGCGGCCTTGTCGCGGCAGGCCAGCACGGCCTCCGGCGGGCTGCCGGGGAGGCCGAGTGCCTGGGCGAGCTGGGCGGTGGAGTGGACGAGCGACTCGTCGTAGGTGAAGACCCCCGCGGGCGCGAGCTGGGCGACCAGGGGCGTGGCCGCCTCGATGAGGGCCTGCGGGTCACGGGTGTCGACCCGGGTGGTGCCGATGACGTACGGCAGCTGCCAGGTCGGTTCGACCGAGTCGACCAGCCACAGGCGGAACGCGGGGGCGATCGCGGCCAGGATGTACTCGCGGTAGCGCCGGTCGCCGCTGCCCACCAGGAGCAGCACGGGGTGGTCGGTGTGGTCCTGGGTGGGCACGAGGGAGTGTCCTTCTGGTCGGGCCGGGTGCGGGGCTGCTGGGCCCCGCACCCGACGGGGTGTCAGGCGACCGACTCCCCCTGGTGGGACTGCTGGTCAGCCCACCGGGGAGAACCCGTCGGATCGGGTGTGCTCGGTTGGTCCGCTCGTCCGTCCCGGCACCGGCAGCCGCCCGAGGACGACGTCGGCGGCCGTGGGCAGGCCGATCCCGCAGCCCCGGTTGACGGCGTACAGGATGTTGGTGCCCTGGCGCCGTCGGGTGACGAACCGCACCTGGTGCAGGATCTTCAGGTGGTGCGAGACGGTGGACTGTCCGATCCCCAGGTGTTCCACGATCGTTCCCACGGGCACGGGGGCTTCCTGCTGGGACAGGAAGTGGACGATCAGGACGCGGTTGGGGTCGGAGACTGCGTGGAACCAGCTGGCGTAGGTTTCCGCCGTTGCCCGATCGAGGGTGTTGTCGGTCATTCGGCGCAGGTTAGCGGGCCACGGTGAACACCAGAGCTGCCACGACTCCGGCGAAGGGCGGAGTGACCAGCCAGGCGATCAGGAAGTGACGCAGCGTCTTGCCGCTGATCCGGCCCAGTCCGAAGCCGGCGGAGCCGGCGATCGCACCGGTGGAGACGTGGGTGGTGGACATCGGCAGGCCGTAGCCGGCGCCGAGGCCGACCAGCGTGGCGGTGGTCAGGTTGGCCAGGAATCCTTCCTTGTGGTTCATCTTGACCACGCCCTCGCCCAGTCGCTCGGCCACCCGCATGCCGCCGGTGACCGAGCCGACGGCCATCGCGACCGCGACCAGGATCATGATCTGCCAGGTCTTCATCCCCGCGGGGACGAGGGCGAAGGCGCCGATCGCGACCATCTTGGGTGTGTCGTTCAGGCCGCGGGCGAAGCCGGTGGCTCCGCTGGTGAGCCAGTGCGCCGCGGTCAGGAGCTGGCTCGGTGCCTTGGCCTCGACGGCGGCCGGGGCCTCGGTGGCCTCCAGGACGGAGACCCCGCCGGTGCCGCCTGCCGGCGGTGCACCGGCGGCACCGGTCGGCGCCTGCGCGGCGCGGCCGAGCCGGCCGAAGACGAGGGCCAGCACCAATGAGATCCCGTAGGCCACGGCGACGCTGGTGAGCAGGGGGTTGATCAGCTTCTCCGGGATGGCGTTCCACGCGACGCCGTTGGACGACAGCAGCAGGCCGGCGCCGACCAGGCCGCCGATCAGCGCGTGGGTGGTCGAGACCGGCAGCCGCAGCACGGTGGCCACGGCCACCCAACTGGCGGCGCCGACGAGCACGGCGACCGCGAAGGCGTCGGTGGGCTTGGCGGTGACGATGCCGCCGGAGAAGAGCTTGGTCATCTTGGACGCGAGGGCGAGCGAGCAGACGCAGCCCGCAAGGGTGGTGACGGTGCCCCAGATGATCGCGGTTCTGTATCTGGTGACGCCTGCTCCGGCCAGCGTGGCGACGCCCTTGGGGACGTCGTTGCTGCCGTTGACCGCGGCGAGTGCCGCGGTGAGCAGGAAGACGAGTACGGCGGTAAGAGACATGGCGGTATCTCCTGTTCGATGGGCCGCCTCCGCCGTCACGATGGAGTCGTGGCGGCGGAGGCGGAGGCGCGGGGGCTGCTCAGCAGCAGCTGCCGCCCGGCTCACAGGCGGCGGGCTCGATGCCCTCGCCGAGCGGCTTGCGAGCCCGGATGATCGCGGCGTGCAGACCGTCGGCGGCCTCCTGGGTGAAGACCACCTCCGCGTCCTTCAGCCCGACGGCCTCCAGCAGCTCCTTGTACTCCGAGACCGACAGGGCGCCCGCGATGCACTCGCTGTGGCCGCCGCGCTCGGCGCGCTCGGCCGGGCTGAGCCGGTCCTCAGCGACCACGTCGCTGATGCCCAGGCGGCCACCGGGGGCCAGCACGCGGGACATCTCGGCGAAGACGGCCGGCTTGTCGAGGGACAGGTTGATCACGCAGTTGGAGATGATCACGTCCACGGTCTGCGCGGGCAGCGGGATCTGCTCGATGGCGCCCTTGAGCAGGACGATGTTGCCGATCTCCGCGTCCTCGATGTTGCGGCGCGCGACGGCGAGCATCTCCTCCAGGAAGTCCAGGCCGTAGACCAGGCCGTCCTCCCCGACCCGGCGGGCCGACAGGATGAGGTCCAGGCCGGCGCCCGAGCCGAGGTCGAGCACGGTCTCGCCCTCGCGCAGCTCGGCGACCGCGGTGGGGTTGCCGCAGCCGAGGCTGGCGAGCAGCGCCGCGTCGGGCGCGGTGCCGGGGCCGATCTCGGCGTAGGCGGCCGGTCCGAAGGTGTTCGGGTCGGGCGAGCAGCAGGCGCCACCGGCCTCCGCCTCGGCGGCCTTGGCCGCGTAGTAGGCCCGGACCTCCTCCTGCAGCTGTCCCGCGGTGGTGGTGTCCGTCATGGGACTGGTCCTCTCGGTCAGGCGCCGGCGGCGGCGAGGCGGTGGATCGGGCGGGGGTAGCCGGGCTTGAACGAGACCGGGGTGGTCGCCGAGGACGAGACGCCGTGCGCCTCATCGGCTGCGGTGACGGCCTGCTGGACGGCGCGGTCCAGCTCGTCGGGCTCGCAGGCGACGCGGGCGTTGACCACCGCACGGGCCGCGGTGGCGGTGGCGCCGGCCGCGCGGTCCAGGACCGGGGCCTCGCCCGCGCCGGTGACGCTGAGCTTGGCGAACTCCTCGCCGCCGGTCTCGACGGTGAGCTTGGCGTGGCCGATCAGCGCGTCGGTGCTCCGGGCCCAGTCGGACAGGTGCTGCAGCACGCTGCTCGCCCAGGCGGTGGCGTCGAAGCTCTCACCGGCGGCGGACAGGTCCAACTCCTGGTTCATCCAGGCGAGCTGGGCCTCGGCCGCGGCGTAGCGGTCGTAGTCGATGTCGAGCTCGACCGCCTGGTTGCCGGACGGTCCGCCCCAGGCCGTGAGCAGCTCGGGCAGGTGGTCGCCACCGGTAGCCGAGTAGCCGACGACGGTGGCGTTCGGGTACTCGGTCCGCAGCCGGGTGAGGATCTCCTCGGCGCGGTCGGCCTTGACGGTGTCGAGCTTGTTGACCGCGATGACGTCGGCCTCGGTGAGCTGCTGGCGGAACAGGTAGGACAGGTCCGACTCCGGCTCGCCGCGCTGGGCGGCCCGGTCGAAGGCGATGAAGCGCAGCGGGTCGACCACGGTGGTCAGCGGGGCGACCACCATCTGCTCGCCGTAGTACTGGCGCAGCGGGCGGACCACGGTGGCCTGCAGGTCGGTGCAGCTGCCCACGGCCTCGGCGATGACGGTGTCGACGTCGTCGGAGCCGACCAGGGCGACGATCGCCTCGACGAGGTCCTCGAACTTGCAGCAGAAGCAGCCGCCGGTGACCTCGGCGACAGCGTCGAGCTTGCTGCGCACGAGCTTGGTGTCGACCAGCTCGACGCCCTGGTCGTTGGTGATGACGGCGACCTTGCGGCCCTGCGCCTGCAGCGCGAGGGCGGTGGCGGTCATCGTGGTGGTCTTGCCGGCACCGAGGAAGCCGGTCAGGGGTATGAAGGTGATCACGTGGGGTCCTTCTGACAGGTCGTCGGTTCGGTCAGCCGGTCGAACAGCAGGCGCCGCCGCCGTTGTCCGACAGCAGGGTGAGGCCTGCGGGGGCGGGGACCGTGGTGTCGCCGAAGGCGATCCGGCGGCTGGCCCCGAAGGCGTCCAGCCACTGCTTCGCCTGCGGGCGCAGGGCCGGGTCGGCCAGGATCATGGCGGTGCTGACAGGGCGGGGGGTGCAGCCGCGCAGGGCCTTGGCCTGGTGGGCACCGGCACCGAACTCCACGGTGCGCAGTCCCTCGGCGTAGGCGTCCCGGACCGGGGCGTCGAGCACCATCGCGAAGTAGATCCCGCTGCGCTCACCGATCGCGGCGTAGTCGAAGCCGGCCCACTTGGGGAAGAGGCGGTGGTGCTTGCGGATCACCACGCAGGTCGCGACCACGGCGCCGTCCTTGCTGCCGAGGTAGGCGCGCACGTCGGTACCGGCGTCCAGCAGCGCGGTGAGCACACCGGCGATGTGGGCCGGCTCCTCCCCCGCGCCGTTCTTCTCCCGGTTCAGGCAGGTCAGTTCGGCGATCCGGTCGACGTACGGGCGGATCGCCTCGCCGTCCACGCGCTCGATGGTCACCCCGGCGGCGGCCGCCTTGCGGACGTCGGCGTTGATCCGCTGACGCTTCTTCAACGGCAGCGAGGCCAGGTGAGACTCCCAGTTGGCGGCGTCCAGGCGCATGAAGTCCTCGTAGCCCCAGAAGGTGCTGTGGCCGCCCTTGGCGTTGAACGCCTCGACCAGCGCGTCGTTGCCGCTGCGCGCGGAGATCCACGGGGCGACGATGCAGCGGATGCCGGCCTCGAACGCGGCCGGGACCAGCTTGTCGACGATCTGGGCCATCAGCGAGGGCGTCCAGAAGTTGTACGCCACCTCGGTGCGGTAGCCCAGCGGCGAACCGAGCAGCAGGGCGGGGAAGAACGGCTCGGCGCCCAGCGCGTCGACCTCGGCGCTGATCGCGGAGTTCGTCTCGGCCCCGCAGCAGACCTCCTCGCCGGAGGGCGCCTGCCAGCCCAGGTAGGTGCGCGGCTCGTGGTCGACCACCGGCGGCTCGGTCATGATGTAGCCG
Source organism: Kitasatospora sp. NPDC058965 (assembly GCF_042741245.1). Classification (NCBI taxonomy): domain Bacteria; kingdom Bacillati; phylum Actinomycetota; class Actinomycetes; order Kitasatosporales; family Streptomycetaceae; genus Kitasatospora; species Kitasatospora sp. NPDC058965. The sequence continues at coordinate 8,086 of NZ_JBHYKG010000010.1, read as the reverse complement.
GGCAGCAGGGCGAGTTCGCCGCGGGCCCGGGTGGCGACGGTGTGCCAGGGCTTCAGCTCCGGCAGCACCTGCTCGCCGGCGGCCAGCCAGGTCGGGCCGAGGTAGGGGAACGAGTCGGTGAGGTTGGCGAGCTCGCCCTGCCAGTCCAGGTCCGGCAGCGCCTGCCCGGTGGTGACGACCACGCGCGGGGATCCACCCATGTCAGTGTCCTTCGGTTCTCGTGGTTCTCGCGGTTCTCGGTGCGCGGGTCAGCACTTGACGCAGCAGCGGATCTTGCCGACGTCCTCGGCGTCCGCGCGGCGCTCCAGCCACAGGTCCTCGACCCGCTGGTCCGGGTGCTTCCACTCGACGTAGAAGCCGCGGTCGACGGTGGCGATGTCCTCCATCCACGGCGAGGACAGCAGCGGGGAGCCCTTGAAGAGCAGCAGTCGGGTCTGCAGCGCGGTCGGGTCGGTGACCCGGGCCAGACCGGTCTCGATCAGGAAGTCCTCGAAGCCGAGCAGTTCCTCGTACTCGATCCACGGGGTGAAGGGGATGAACGTCGGGTACAGCTCGAACCCGATCCGCTCGGCCTCGGCGATGCAGGCCTTCATGTGGTCGACGTCGATGTGCTTGTCGAAGATCCGCAGGATCCGGTTGGAGGGGAATTCCAGCGCGGAGGTCACCCGCTTGAGGCCGAGCGAGACCAGCTTCTCCAGCTCGGCGGTGTAGTCGAGGATGTGGTCCACGCGGGTGGTGAACTCGAAGGTGATCGGGCCGATCTCCTCGACCAGGCGCTCGATGACGCCGACACCGATGGTGCGGGAGTTGAAGAACTCGGCGTCGATGAAGCAGAAGTGACGCACGCCCTCCTCGGCCAGCTGCAGGCAGTCGGCCAGCACGGTGTCCGCCTCGTAGGCCGACACGCCGCCGTCGTAGGCGCCGTACACCGAGCAGTAGGTGCACTTGTGGTGGCAGCCGCGGGAGACCTCGACGTTGCCCATCAGGCCGAACGGCGAGTGGTGGGCGTCGTAGTGCACCAGCGAGGGGAACAGGTCGCGGGCCGGCGCCGTGACGGCGATGCGGCGGCGCGGCGGCTTGGGCTGCATGCCCTGACCGGTCATCACGGCCGGGACGGCGGTGACCTCGCGCGCGCCGCGGGCCAGCTCCGCCAGCTCCGGGCTGATCAGCTCGGGCTCGTCCATCGCGATGCCGTCGACCACCTTGAGGAACTCACGGTGGTTCATCTGGGCGTACTGGCCGAAGGCGACCACCGTGGCCTCGTAGGCGGTGGCCACTCGGCGGGCCAGTTCGATGCCGCGCTCCACGCCCTCGAACTGCTGCACCGAGACGAGCACGAGGTCGAACGGTCCCTCAGGAATCGCCTCGGGAAAGCGGTGCGCGTCCCAGCCGACCACGTCGGCGTCCTGGGCGCGCATGGCGGCGGCAGCGCAGGCGGAGGTCAGAGGTTGCAGCTCTGCTTCGAAGGCGGAGGCCACGAGCACGCGCGGTCTGGACATACGTCCCCCCGGATCGTCGTAGTGGATGGCGACCGGTCTTGACGAGCGCCGGTCCGGCTCTGCGGTGACGGCGATGTCGACCGACGGCCGGAACGATGGCAGAGTTCAGCGATATATGTCAATAGATCGATGAAGGCTGGTCAGGGCGCAATCGAAGATGAAAATTCGATCTACTCGGATAGAACCGATTGACGGCGCCGACGACGTCGCCCCACTGATGCCAGAGCAGCCTGCCGGGACGAGGTGCGCCGGCCGACACTGAGGTGCCCAGCGGTGCGAGCGCGCCGAAACCTTCATCAACTTTCGAGTTTCCCAATGCTGTTGGCTGATCCGCAGTCGCCCGTCCAGCAACACCCCGGGCCGTCCAAAACGGACTTTTCCGCATGACGGTGTCCATTCACGCAAACAGGAGCAGCCTTCCCAGAGTGACCCCAAACCACCAGGTCCGACCGGCCTCGCAACGGAGCACCGTCGGACGCCCCTCTCGACCGAGAAGCATTCATCGAATAACATCGATGATCAGAGCCGACGGACTGGCCGTCCTCATCGATCTGCCATGCCGCGCGCGGTTGCCCGGTCGCGGCCCACCGGCCCGGCCCACGAGGCCGTACCGGCCCCGTCACCGCCGCGAGCAGGACCACAGCCCAGCCCTCGTCAAAGGATGGCAACCATGCACGACGTCCTCCAGGTGCTCCACATAGCCTGGGAGAACCTGCTCGACCTGGGAGTGTTCTTCTTCCTCGCCCTGTTCATCGGCGCAACGGTCGACCTGCTCTACCTCGACATCGTGGCTCGGCGCTCGTTCAAGAAGCACGGCCTCCTGGGCGTCCTGTTCACCACCTGCCTCGGCGCCTTCAGCCCGTTCTGCTCCTTCACCGTGATCCCCCTGATCCGCAAGCTGCTGCGCACCGGCGTGCCGCTCTCCGCGGTGATGTCCTTCTGGATCGCCTCGCCCGCCATGGACCCGCCGATCTTCGCCCTCACCGCCAAGCAGATCGGCCTGCCGCTGGCCTTCGCCCGCCTCCTCGGCGCCCTCGTCCTGGCGCTGAGCGCCGGCATCATGATCCTCATCATGGAGAAGCGCGGGCACTTCAAGGACGTCCTGCGCCCCGAGACCACCACCGTCGAGCGCGTCGGCGACAAGCAGCAGGCCGCCCCGGCCGCGACCGCTGCGGTCGCGGCCGGCAGTTCGGCGGGCGGCACCGGCGTGCTGCTGCTCGACGCCCCGGCCGAGTCGGCCGGTGAGGAGGCGGGCGGCTGCGCCACGGCCTGCGACAGCGCACAGGCCGACGAGGACGACGACGGCGCCCCCTGGTGGCCCCAGGCCAAGGCCAGCCTGAAGTCCAAGCGGAACTGGCGGATCACCGGGCGCAACCTGGTCCGGGACACCTTCGCCCTCGGGAAGTGGCTGGTCTTCGCCTGCGTCTTCGAGGGCGTCATCCGGGTCTACGTGCCGAACAGCATCGTCACCGACCTGCTGGGCGGCAAGGGGTGGCTGCTGGCCATCCCGCTGGCGGTCCTCATCAGCATCCCGCTCTACCTGAACGGCGTCGGCGCCATTCCGATCGTCGGCGGCCTGCTCGCCAAGGGCATGGCCCAGGGCGCGGCGGTCAGCTTCCTGCTGGCCGGCTCGATCACCACCGTCCCCGCCATGGTCGCGGTGCGCAGCGTGGTGAACAACAAGGTCTTCGCTCTCTACCTGGGCTTCGGCATGATCGGCAGCATGATCCTCGGCGCGATCGCACAAGCCCTCCTGTGAACCCGCGAGGCGGGTGCCCGGTCGACCCCCGCGACCGGCACCCGCCTCGCGATGATCCCTGCCCACCTCGCTGACGGGAGCAGTCATCGACTATGGTCGATGAACCATGAACGGTGTGATGAACGCCCATCTGATCGACCGGGACGCGGCAGAGACCTACGCGACCTGGTTCAAAGCGCTGTCCGACCCCACCCGGGTGCAGATCCTCAACCTACTGGCCGTCGCCGGCGGGCCCATGACCGTGGGCGAGATCGTCGAGCACACCAAGGTCGGCCAGTCCACGGTCTCCCACCACCTGAAGATCCTCGCCGACGTGCGCTTCGTCTTCCGCGAACGGCAGGGCACCTCCGCGCACTACACGGTCAACGTCGCCTGCGTGGCCTGCTTCCCGAGCGCGGCCGATGCCGTGATGGGCCGCCCCGCGCCGCCGACCTGAGCCGTACGGCCACCTTCACACGTAGCCCCCGGCCAAGAGAGACCCATGCCTGACCTCCAGCAGAGCACGACCGCCTCCGGCATACCCTGCTGTCCGCCAGTCACCACAGCCGCGCTGTCCGAGCCGGACGCCGAGGCCATGGCCGCGATGTTCAAGGCCCTGTCCGACCCGGTCCGCCTGCGCCTGTTCTCCCGTGTCGCCTCCCACCCGGCAGGTGAGGCCTGCGTCTGCGACATCCAGGACGTCGGCGTCTCCCAGCCCACCGTCAGCCACCACCTCAAGAAGCTGCGCGAGGCCGGGCTGCTCACCTCCGAGCGCCGGGCGACCTGGGTCTACTACCGCGTAGCCCCCGAGGCTCTGTCTGCCATGGCTCACCTGCTCAGTTCTACACGCCCGGTCTGACTCCTGAGTCGGCCGCCCGGCGAGCGGTCCTGCAGCGCACCGGGCCGGCGAGTCGGCGGCGCAGCACCGCGTTCGCCTGCCGGAGCCACGAGCAGCGCGGCATCCTTCGCGGTGTCGCGGCGCAGCAGCACTCCGGGGACGGACAGCAACGGGCGGGCCACCTCGTGCAGCAGCGGGAGGATCACGCGGACATGGTGCCCACCGAGATCGCCCTGCCGCTGCCACCTGCAGCGATGACCTTCCGAGCCCGACGCCGGCTCCGGCGCCCTACGCTGGACAGGTGGCGTCGGGTGTCCCAGCGAGGGAGCGTGCAGTGAGCGAGTACTCGGAACGTCCCGGCTATCCGGCAGTGAACGTGCAGGTCAACCATGTCGAGCCGGTGCCACGGCGGATCCGTGCCGTGTTGGCCGGAGAGACCGTGCTGGACACGACGCGAGCCCGCTACGTGTGGGAGGTGCCCTACTACCCGCGGTACTACATTCCGCTGGACGACATCCGCAGCGATCTGCTGGTGGCGGACGGGAGCGACCCGCAGGACGGGCCCCGGGGCAGGGTCCAACGGCACGGGTTGCGGGTCGGCGACATCGAGCGGCCGGGCGCCGCCACCGTGTTGCGGGAGTCACCGATCGCCGGGCTCAGCGCAACGGCATGCTTCGAGTGGGGCGCCCTCGACGCCTGGTTCGAGGAGGACGAGCAGGTCTTCGTCCATCCGCGCAGCCCGTACGTGCGAGTCGACGCAGTGCGCTCGACCCGCCGGGTCCGCATCGAGCGCGACGGCGTGCTGCTGGCCGAGTCCTCGTCGCCGGTCATGGTCTTCGAGACCGGCCTGCCGACCCGCTACTACCTCAACCGCACCGATGTCGACTTCCAGCGGCTGATCCCCACCGACACCGTCACCGCGTGTCCGTACAAGGGAACGACCAGCGGCTACTGGAGTGCCCGGATCGGGGAGCGGCTCCACCCCGACCTCGCCTGGTGCTACGACTTCCCCACCGCCGCCCTGCTGCCCATCGCCGGACTGATCGCCTTCTACAACGAGCGGGTCGACCTCTTCCTCGACGGCCACCAGGTCGACCGCCCCAGGAACCGCCCTGCCAGCGCCGCCAGTTGACTGGCCAGGAGGCCGCCGGACGGCTGCTCAGCCCGGCTGGTGCGCACTCCGCCGGGCGCCCCGCAACGCCGTTCGGTCGGTGCTCGGCCGGCTACCGTCGCCGAGGATCCGCCACTGCGGGCATCCACCGTCCCGCGCGCCGCGGAAAGCCTGGTGCTGCCGGCCCGGTCCGCCGGACTGACCGGCCGACGCCAGCAGGTCCTCGCAGTCACAGAGCGCGCCTCCCTCCCCCAGCCTTCGGCCGGGCGGGCCCCCCGTCCTCCACAGGCGGCCGGCCCGGCCATGCGGGGCCATGCCCCGTTGGGCCATGACGCGCTGCCGGTCGCTCACGAGCCGTGCACGGCCCTGCTCCTGATCGTCCGTCAGGAGCGGGGCCGTGCGGCGCCCCGGGGCGTCAGCGGTCGGCGGTGGTGATCCAGTAGGGGTCGGGGTCCGCGCCGTGGGCCGGGTGCTCGGCGTACTGGCGGTGCGGGGCCTGCTCCCGTGCCGCGGTGCGGGCTGCCGGTCGGCCCGAGCGGAGGGGCCACCAGAGGCTCCGGCCGAGCAGCGCCGCCAGCGAGGGCACCAGCACGATCGAGAGCAGGAAGGCGGAGAGCAGGATGCCCAGCGCCATCGCGAAGCCGACCTGCTGGGTCGACGACGACGGGGTGACCGCGAGGGTGCCGAAGGAGCCGGCCAGCACCACGCCCGCCGTCGCGATGGCCGGCGCGGTGTGCCGCACGGCGCGGGCCACCGCGGTCCGGGCCGGCACGGGCTGCTCCATCTCCTCCCGGATCCGGTCGCTGATCAGGATGTTGTAGTCGGTGCCGAGGGCGACCACGAAGAGGAACAGCACCAGCGGCAGGGTGAAGTCGACGCCCGGCCGGTGCATCGCGTGCTGGAAGAGCAGGGCGGCGGAGCCGAGGGTGGCCGCGAAGCCGAGGCCGACCGAGACCATCAGGATCACCGGTGCCAGCAGGCTGCGCAGCAGCATGAACAGGATCAGCGCGATCAGCACGGCCGCCACCGGGAAGACGAGTTCCAGGTCGTGGTCGACGGCGGCGGAGACGTCGGCGAGAATCGCCGGGGTGCCTCCAACGTGGGCCACCAGCCCGGCCGGTGTCGCCTTGGCCACCGCCGCGCGCAGCGGGCCGGAGACCAGCTCACGGGCTTGCGGGGACTGCGAGTCGGCGGTCAGGAAGAGGTCGATCCGGGCCGCCTGTCCGCTCCGGCTCAGCACCGGCTCGGCCACCTGGCCCACGCCCCGAACCTGGGTCAGCTCGTGGGCCAGGCCGCCGAGGGTACCGAGCGCGCCGGTGGTGAGCCGGCCACCGTCCGGGGCCGTCAGATAGACGCTGGTCGGGTCCGACACACCGGCCGGCAGGGCGCGGGAGATCTCGGCGGCGGTGGTCCGAGCGGCGGTGCGCGGCCCGCCGTCACCCTGGCCGTAGTCCATCCTGATGCCGACCAGTCCGGTGGCGAGCGTGCCCAGCAGGGCGACACCGGCCAGGGCCGGCACCAGCGGGCGGCGGGCCACCAGGGTGCCGAAGCGGGCGGCCGTACCCTCACGCGGCTCGCGGTCGAGCGACCGCGAGGGCCAGTAGAGCTTGCGGCCGGCGGCCGCCAGCACGGCCGGCATGAAGGTGAGGCTGGCCAGCAGCATGACCAGGACCGAGATCGCGACGGCCGGACCGAGGACCCGGAACTGTCCGAAGCTGGCCAGTCCGAGGGTCGCGAAGGCGGCGACGATGGTCAGCGCGGCCGAGGTGACCGCGGTGCCCACCCGGGCGCTGACCTCGGCGGCCGTGACGCGGTGGTGCTGCCGCGGGTCGGCCCGAAGCTGTTCGCGGAAGCGGAACATCAGGAAGAGGAAGTAGTCGATGCCGATCCCGAGCAGCACCACGCTGATCAGGCTCGGTACGGATTCGCTGAGCCGGATTCCGGTGAGCAGTGCGCCGAGCACCACCGCGCCACTCGCCGCGCCGCCGATCACAACCACCGAGATCAGCGGCACCAGGGCCGCCATCAGGCTGCGGAAGACCAGCACGTGGAGCAGCACGATCAGCCCGAGCATGCAGCCGGAGGCGATCACCGTCAGGGTCTTCGAGGCGTCGCTGGAGTCGACCTGGTCGGCCACCGGGCCGGTGAAGCCGGTCCGCAGGCCCGCGGCGGCGAACGTGGCCCTGGCGGAGTCCCGGAAGACCCGGAAGGTGCTCTGGAAGCCCGGATCCGCGGAGTTCCCGGTCAGGTTGGCGGCGAGCAGCTCGAAGCTCCGGTCCGGTGCCACCGTGGCGGTGGCGACCTGCGGGACCTGCGAGTAGTCCCGTTGCAGCGGGACCTGGTCGGCCGGCTTCGGCATGGTGACCTCCCGCCGGCCCAGCTCCTGCGCCTGCGCGTCGATCTGCCGCTGGTCGTCGGCGCTCAGCGGCCTGCCGTCCGCCCTGGCGACCAGCACCGTCACCGGGTTGGCGTCGGCCCTCGCACCGAACTGGTCCTGAGCGATCTTCATGGCAGCGGCCGAGTCGTAGCTCCTGGGCAGGAAGTCGCCCGTGCCGGTCTGGGTCACCCGGAACATCAGCGCCTGCCCCAGGACGGCCAGGGACATCCCCAGCAGTAGCCAGGCGATGATGACTCTCCAGGGGTTCCTGGTGGAGAACCCGGTCAGGGCGCGGATCACGATGCCTCCCGGCAGTGCGGTGATTGGGACATGGACCGGGATCCCCGGCCGGACTCCAGACCATCACGGCGCACCCCGCCCCCTCGTCCGAGCACAGGACGAGAAAGCCACCGGGACCGGGGTCCGGCCGGGCCGGGCGCGCTCGGCCCGGTCCCGTCCCGCCAGGACCGTCACGCCAACGGCGTCAGCCCCAGGCCCGCGCCCGGGGCGGTGGCGGTGCGCA